>JAFPSY010000074.1:0-8892 GCA_017413585.1 Acholeplasmatales bacterium | reverse complement strand
TGGTCTATAACCATATCCGCAATTAAATTTGCTTCCATTTCATTGGTTCTAGTCTTTTGATTATAAATTCCATCCTTCACATAGATAAAATCAATACCAAAGCCACTCTTATCCTTGATTGCCTCAGGAATGGTAATAAGTGTAGAATCATAGAAATTCTTATTTGAGAAGGCAATAAGCTCCTCACTTCTACTTCTATAATGCCATTTTAGGCTTAACGTATTAAAATTCGATAGTGCCATATCTAATATAGATTCATCAATAGAATCATAATCATCCTCTAGATCCTCTGCTTGAGCATTAAAGAAATTGGAAGGTGGCATTTGCTTAGAATCTCCAATGATTATCGCTTGCTTGGCTCTATAGATTGCACCAAAGGCATCCTCTGCGAAGATTTGTGATGCTTCATCGAAGATGACGCAATCAAATTCATTTTCTTCATTTAAATAGGTAGAAACAGATAAGGGTGACATTAAAAATACAGGCTTAATAGAAATGGCAAAATCAAAGATTTCATCTAATAATAAACGTATTGGCTTTTGTCTTCTTACCTTATTTGCTTCCTTAGCAAGTATTTTAAATTTAGAGCCATCTAATAATATATCATCTGGTCTTTTCATAGAATTAACAGAAATAATATAATCTCTATTTAAATTTAAAATAGTTTCATCTAAGCTAATGAATTCATTGACCTTATCCTTAAATAAATTCGTTGTAAATCCATTTAGAATAGGATCCTCTTGAATGACATATAATACCTTATTTCTTAAATAGGTCTTTAGGAATACGGAATCCATTTTATCTAAGGATAATCCCTTATCTAAATAAGCATTTAAAAAGCCAATGAATTCCTTATCCTTTAATTCCTTAATAACATTTAATACTCTTATATAGGATGGAATCTTATCCTTTAGCTTATACATTTCTGTTAAATGATTTACTACAGTAGTTAAAGCATTTTTATAGAAATCTATAATTTCACTATCAAATCTTACCTGAAGTGCTCTTAAATTGATATCTCCATCCTGGTAATTCTTAAACGATAGCATTTGATCTAATATAGCATTTCTATTATCCTCTTTTACTCGAATTAAGGCATATGGACTATATTCCTTTACTTCCTTATAGTATTCCTTCATTAAATTAGAATCCTCTATTGGAATATATTTTAATATATGCTCCTTAAGTAGCTTCTTTTTCGATAATCTATCCTTTAAATCTAAAATCTCCTCTAATTCACGAACTAATACCTTATCACGAGCCTTATCCTTTCTATAGGATAGGATTTTTCTTTTGGTTTCTCTATATTCCCTATTAAATACCTTAAATAGACCACTAAAGCTTCTTAGGCTTCTATATAATTCCTTGAGGTCAATATTAATAATATCCTTATCATAGAATGCCATAACATCCTGCTTCAAGGAAATATTTAAATATTCCTCCATTAAAGGTAATACCTTATCGATATCCTCTTTAGAAAGATTTAATATCTCCTGATGCTTCATTTGGTTATAAACAGGTATAAAATCAAATACTCTATATAAATCAAATACAGATAATATATCCTTATCATTAATAGAAATATATTTATTTAAATTATCTCTATAGGTATTTAATCGATTTAAATAGGAAATAGATTCCAGAAATTCCTTATTCATTTCATAGGAAACATAGGTTGTATTTAAATCATTAAAGCCATAAAATACAGTACTTCTATAATCATAGCCAATATCCTCTATAGCATCCTTATATTCTCTTAAATACCTTTTGGTATTATTGATTAAGGAATAGCTTTTATTCTTTATATCCTCAAATTTATAATCAATAAAATCTGAATTTAAGCTTATATATAAGGAGAATAAATCAAATACCGTAAATTCCTCATTATATACCTTGGCTTTAATAGAATTCATATAGGCCTTAATTTCATCCTCTAGGGTATCATGAGCACGAGTGGTAGAATCTGCCATAGTAGAAATATTATACTTAGGTAGAGTTGCCGTTTTATATAGATTATCAATGAAGGTTTTCTTATTTGCCTTAGAGGAATGTAATTCTATTGCAAAATCCGAAAGCCCTGCCCTTTTTAAATTCTCATATACTACCTCAAGAGCTTGAAGCTTTTCGGATACGAATAATACATGCCTATTATTACCAATTAAGGATGCAATAATATTCGTAATGGTTTGGCTCTTACCAGACCCTGGTGGCCCCTGTAAGCAGAAGGATTTACCACTTACAGCCATAGAAATGGCCTTTTCCTGGCTAGAATCTAAATTGACTACAGGGTATATTTTTCCACCTAAGTCAACCTCGCCAAACATAGGATTACCTAATAAAGCACTTATGTTTCTATTTTCTAATACCTTCTTCTCGTGATCCTTAATATCTCTATACATATTCATCTTTAAGAAGGAATAAATACCTAAGGACATACCCTCAATAAAGATGACATCACTAGGTAGAACACCTTTGATTTCTTCCATATAATGATCAAATTCAAAATCCTGATTGTAATAATTAGGAATATCGAAATGTCTTGTTGTATTAAAGAAATAATCTAGGGTTGGGTTTAATATAATATCATCATCGGAGGCAGATATTTTATACACTCCATGATGATTCTTTTCATATTCAACGGGAATTAAAAGTAGTGGTGCGATATAGGTAGTTTTATCTTCAATATAGCTTACAAAGCCAAAGGTTAAATATAAGGAATTAATACCCTTTTCATCGATAGAATATTTATATTCCTTCATTAAATTCTTTAATGTTTTATTAAGCTTATAGCCCTTTTTATAGGCTAATAGCTCATTGGGCTTAATCGCTTCCTTACAGATATCATAAACCTTTAGTGGAGAATAATCTAAGATATTATCCTCCTCTTCTATAGCGAAGGTTTTATGATATCTTTCAAGCATAGAATCAACGATCATGAAGGAATATTCCTTACCATTTGTTAATCCTTCATAGATTTCCTTATAATTCTTATTTAATATAGATATGCTTTTAAATCCGGTTTCCTTGTAATTTAATAATCGATTTCTTTTTCCTAAATCTAAAAGCTTATTTTCTAAATCCTCTAATCTCATAATATCTCCTAAAATAATGGTGCGAATATGGAAAATATATATCCAATAATTCTTTGATACCATTTCTTTTTATGCCAAAGGTTATAATCAAATAATATAGATTCATCTAATGCTTTAATAAAATCCTCTCTCATTTTTACAATCTCCTTATTTCTTATGATCAATGCGCCGCATTCATAATGTAAAAATAAGCTTCTATAATCCATATTAATGGTTCCTGCAAAGGCATATTTATCATCTACAATAATATTTTTAGCGTGGTTAAAGCCCTTTTCAAATTCATAGATCTTACCACCAGCCTTATAAATATCTCTATAATTTAATCTACCCATGTAAAAGGCTGTTTTCTTATCTGGTATATGAGGCATTAATATTCTTACATCAACACCCTGTTCAACCTTTCTTTTCAATAAAGATATGACCTCATCATTAATTACAAAATAGGGTGTAGAAATATATACATATCTTTCCGCACTAGCAATTAAGGATAAAAACATATCAAAGGCTGGAGTTTTTCTATTGGTTGGTCCATCCCAAATAGGAAATACAAAGCCTTCACTTTTAATGTCTACTCCCAAATTCTTAGGAAAATCTAATACCTTAGTACCTCGAATTCTTCCCCAGGTAGATAGAAACATCGCAGTATAGGAAACTCCAATATTGCCCTTAAGCCTTACTGCAGTATCCCTCCAATAGCCAAAGCGTTCTAGCTTATGTACATATTCATCCGCTAAATTATCTCCACCCGTATAGCAAGTATTTCCATCAATAATTGTTATTTTTCTATGGTCTCTATAATTCGATAATAGGGTAAAGGTAAAGGGCTCATAGGCCTCTACCATACAATTTGGTATTTGTCTTAATCTTTTAAATAGAGCCTTATTTATTCTTCCTCTTGAGCCTAAGGCATCATAAATGATTTTTATTTCTACGCCTTCCCTACCCTTTTTTTCTAATACCTTATAGATATCCTCCATGAGTATTCCATCATTGATGATGAAATATTCCATATAAATATAGCTTTTCGCATTTTCCATATCCTTAAGCATTTCTTTCGTTTTTAATTCTGCATCAGGAAAATAGGTAATATCTATATTTTTATATAGAGCTAATGGCTCTGCCTTCTTAGCCGATTGAATAATATTATATGCAGTTAAATCGATTTCCTTTAATTCCTTAAGCTCTATATCATCTAAATAGGGTGGGAATTTTATCATATGGTGCTTATAGGAATAGCTAGATGCCGCTTTGGTAATTGTATTTAAAAAGAATAAAATAGAAAATGGCAAGGGCAATAATAGAATTAGGGTACACCAGGTAAGCTTATAATTTGTTGGTATGCTTCTTCTTGAAACAAAAATAGAGGCTACTATACCTAAAATATAGGAACCAACTAAAATGAAGCCGGAATAATTTGAGGATTGTACATCCTCATTAAAATAGAAATTAATAGAATAATAAAAGATTACTACCTGGCCTATTAATAAAATAGCACCAAGAGAATATAATAATAGCCTTGACCATAGGGGCAAGGTAATTCTTTCGCTTCTTCTTGCCATAATAATCACCCAAACCATAGTATACCATTTTATATTTCTTTTTTTAAGTTTTTGGAAAAATGAAAGCCGATTTTAATAGAAAAACCGGCTTTCATTAGAATTATTTATTATGAATTTTGTTAAACATATTCATTTTGTTTTAATGAATATTTTCTTACTTTTCGAAAAGCTTATTCAATCTTTCATAATATTCTTCTATAGAATATATTCCAGATTCATAATAGGATTTATAGGTTTTATATAAAGCAATCTTCTCTTCTTCTAATTGATAAACCTTAGCCTCTAGCTCTTCTAGAAGTGCAGGAATCCTACTTTTAAATTCCTCATCCTTTTTAGAGTTTTCCTCTTTCTTTTTCTCTAATAGCGCTGGATTAAGTATAGAATAAGCAATTTCTTTTTCGTTATTTACAAAATCAATTTCTCTTTGTAAATCCTTTTGGCTTGCTAAACCCTTTATAATTCTTGATTCTATAACCTTAACCCTTTCGTCAAGCTTAGCTACATAAATATTAAGATCTTTTTTTAATTCAAAAATACTGTTGGTATAAACATCTTCGGATATCTTTTTCTTATAATAATCATAATTTAAAGCATCATATAAGCCCTTATATTCTTTAGCGCTTTTGCATACGGTATAAAAGCTATATTTTCTGAGTTGATTCATTTTTACATCATCTTCCTTAGACATTAAATAGGCGCCTAAGGCTACAAATCCAAGTGGAGTTACATGTAAAGCAATCATTGTACCCAAGATAATATGAGTTTGGTTTTCTCCTTCCATAACGGAATCCATATTCTTCTTATTTGGTAAATAACGAATAATTGTACCTATTATGCATAAAGCAAGGGATGCCACACCAATCCAAAGACATACGGGTACCTGTCCAACCACTCCTCCAAATATAAGCCCAATAGATATCAAAAATGTAAATATATCCCCTATTATAAATATTATTTTTGCATAATCTGAATCATAATAAGGATTCCATTTTAAATATGAATAATATCCTTCATCCTTTGGTTTAGGCATACTTGTTGCATTACAGTATGCCCTATTCATTTGTAATTCTTCTAATTCTTCTTCTGTTAATTCTCGACCTTCATCTTCCATTTTTATTCTCTCCTTTTTTTCTTTTCACTTGCATAATACTCCCTCATTCACTTTAAAGTCAAGAAAAAATGGCACTTCAAAGGTGCCATCATTTCTTTTAGTATTCACAATTCTTTGGTGTTCTTGGATATGGAATAGAATCACGAATGTTATCAATACCTGTTAGGTACATAATTAATCTTTCAAATCCCATACCAAATCCTGAGTGTACACATCCACCATATCTTCTTGT
The DNA here is from genome assembly GCA_017413585.1 of Acholeplasmatales bacterium. Lineage (GTDB taxonomy): Bacteria > Bacillota_I > Bacilli_A > Acholeplasmatales > Anaeroplasmataceae > Anaeroplasma. The sequence goes on along the minus strand of JAFPSY010000074.1, from coordinate 2,898 downwards.
ATCTAAATACCAATCCATGTTAGAAATATCAACATGTAATTCTTTAATTCTTTCAAGTAAAACATCAAGGTTTTCTTCTCTTTGAGATCCACCCATTAATTCTCCTGCCTTAGGTACAATTAAATCTACTGCAGCTACAGTCTTTCCATCAGGGTTAACCTTCATGTACCAAGCCTTAATATCCTTTGGCCAGTTGGTAACAAATACAGGTCCATTGAAGTGCTCTGTTAAGAATCTTTCATGCTCCTTCGCAATATCATCTTGGTAGGTTGGCATAAATTCCCATTTCTTGCCGGAATTTAATAATAAATCTACAACATCATGATGAGAAATTCTAACGAATTTCGCATTTACGATATTTAATAGCTTTTCCTTTAAGCCCTTTTCTACGAATTGATCACAGAAATCAATTTCAGCAGGTGCATTTTCAAGTACATAATTGATAACATACTTTAGCATTTCCTCTTCGATATCCATTAATCCCTCTAAATCACAGAAGGCCATTTCAGGTTCAATCATCCAGAATTCGTTTGCGTGAGTCTGTGTATTTGAGTTTTCTGTACGGAAGGTAGGACCGAAGGTATAGATATCACTAAATGCCATAGCGAATGTTTCACCCTGAAGCTGGCCAGAGCCTGTAATCCAAGCCTGCTTACCGAATAAATCCTTAGAGAAATCTACCTTACCATCCTCTGTATATGGTAAATTGTTGACATCTAATGTTGTAATTTTAAACATTTGGTCAGAGCCTTCACAATCCGCACAGGTAATTAATGGTGTATGTACATATACATAGCCATTCTTTTGGAAATAGGAATGAATTCCCATTGCGGCAACGCTTCTAATTCTAAATACTGAATTGAATAGGTTTGTTCTAGGTCTTAGGTGAGCAACCTCTCTTAAGAATTCCTTAGTGTGTCTTTTTGGCTGAATTGGATAGTTTTCAGGACAATCTCCAAGCATAACAATCTTTGTTGCATGAACCTCAAGTGGCTGCTTCATATTTGGAGTTAATACAACCTTACCAAAAACCTCAACGCTAGTTCCTACTCTATATTTAGAGATTTCAGCAAAGTTTTCTAGTGCCTGATCATATACAACCTGTAGGTTTGTAACGATAGAACCATCATTAATATTTAAGAAGCCAAACTGTGCTTGTGCACGGTTGGTTCTAACCCAAGCACAAATGTGAACATCCTTTTCTACTTTTTCTTCTAATAATACTTTAATCTTATCTCTTTTCATTTTATATTCTCCTTTCAAAAATAAAAAAATCCTTAAAGCTTACGCTCTAAGGACGAATGACCGTGGTACCACCTTAGTTCAGTATAAAAAATACCGCACTTGAAATCCTTAACGCAGAATTACGGATGGGTCTACTTAATTCTTCCATCACTCTAAGGTGTTGTCCATATTGCTATCTTATCTACTTTCACCAAATGTAGACTCTCTATAAAGAATTACAATACTTTCTCCTTATCTTTGAGATAATATACTAAAATTATATATCAATTTTTAAATAAATCAATGATTTCTTTTTTCATTAAATTGAAAGAACACCTTAAAAACATTATAATATCCTTAAGGAGGAGAATATTATGTGTATTTTTTGTAAAATAATTAATGGAGATATTCCATCTAAAAAGGTTTATGAGGATGAGGATATTTTAGCAATATTAGATATATCTCAGGCAACAAAGGGACATACCCTAGTATTACCTAAGAAGCATTATGATAATTTATTAACTATCGATAATGGTGTATATTTAAAGGTAATGGAAAAAGCTAAAATGCTTGCAGAAAAAATAGTACCTAATCTAGGCGCTAAAGGCGCAAATATTTTAAATAACTGCAATGAGGTTGCAGGACAAAGCGTAATGCATTTCCATGTTCATATTCTTCCAAGATATGATAAGGAAGAATTAAAAATAGAATTTACAGATCATTCTAAGGATTATAATTTAGATGATATTCTAAACAAAATAAAGCAGTAAAAGGAGGCAATTTTGCCTCCTTTTATAAATTCATTATGCTTATCTATTTAAGGATAAATCATATGCATAAAATGCAAATACTATATTGTCCTGAACACTTGCATATAAAGTAGAATTATATTCATTTAATGCAACATAGCTATATAAATTATCTTGTGTTCTTTCTGTAATAACATAATCTAAATTAATCTTTGGACTATACCAAACTAAAGATTCAACATAAGTATTATAGCTACTTAAATCTACATTTTTTATATATCCTTCAGCATCTCTTTCAATTAATGATTCATCAATTTTTACAATGCTTGCAGGAACATATTCACTTTTAACATAAGGTCCTACAACAGGAGTGCCTCTTGATTCTTCCCCTTCCATATTAAATGTGTCATTTATATAAATTATTTCCTTTTTAACAAAAGTAAACTCATATTTATCTCCTACGGCATAAAAATCTTTGCTTGTTAAATCGGATGTTTTTTTCATATAATCTAAAGAATCCGTGTTATTTCCAACTCGAACAACTGTATCATCTACATTCTTTAGCATAAGGAATTGATCTGAAATGTCTAAATAGCTAAAGGTATCACCAAATATCATATCGTAATAAATAGATGTTTTATCATAATTAACCTGATTTGTAATATTTGTATTATCATTCAAATTATTAGCTTCATTTGTAGAACAAGAAATTAAAGATATAAAAGATAAACTAATTGCTGCACTTAATAATAATTTTTTCATTTTAAATTACCTCCTTTTAAATTTTTATCGTTACTTCTATTTATAGAATAACACGGTTTTTGTCTTTTTTCAACGACACAAACTTAGAGAAAAGTCCGTTTTGCATAAAAAAAAGAAGATGTTTTTTTTCTTCCATCCTCTTTTTCCTTAATTCTATAATTTT
>JAFPSY010000073.1:0-10344 GCA_017413585.1 Acholeplasmatales bacterium | reverse complement strand
CCTACTACCTTACCATCTAATGTAACCATATCTCCAGGCTGACTAGGTAAATAATTCTTTAAGAATTGATGGAAATTTCTTTCTCCAATGAAGCAAATACCTGTAGAATCCTTTTTATCTGCAGTATATAAATTTGCCTCCTTCGCAATAGCTCTAACCTCTTTTTTCGTTAAATCTCCAACAGGAAATATCGCATGTCTTAATTGCTCTTGAGAGATTTGGCATAAGAAATAGCTTTGATCCTTATTAGAATCTACACCTCTTAATAGATAGCTCTTATCATGCTCATGTCTTACTCTTGCATAATGCCCCATCGCAATGTAATCTGCACCTAGGGTAGAGGCATGCTTTAAGAAAGCATTAAATTTAATATATTTATTGCACATGATATCTGGGTTTGGCGTTCTACCAGATTTATATTCATTTAAAAAATAGGTAAATACAGTATCCCAATATTCCTCAATGAAATCGATGCGGTTAAGCTTAACCCCTAATTGGTCTGCAACCTTTTTTGCATCCTGATAGTCCTTTTCCTGTGGACATACATCATCATTGATATCTGGATTACCTAATACATCATTATTTGTTGCTGAATCCCAGTTTCTCATAAACATAGCTTCAACATCATATCCTTGATCCTTTAAAAGCTTTAAAGCTACAGAGGAATCTACTCCTCCAGAAAGGCCTAAAATTACCTTCATAATTCAACATCTCTTCTTTCGTATCTCATTATAGCATAAGGCTTTTCCATTATCTATGAAAACTTTTTGAAAAATTTTGAAAAATATCTTTACTTTTTCATGAAAATGATTTACAATAATATTCCTTCAGAGGTGATACCCCTGAAGTATCACTTCTGATTTATATAAATTTGGAGGTGAACATATAATGTTAAAACTATTGAAGGCAGCAGCTATTTGCTTCGCAGGTTGGTTTTGTTTACCATCTGAACAGCAGTTATAATAGCTAAGTCCAATCTTTGCTAGATCTAGAAGACTATAAACTCTTATTTATCTGCCGGGTCCAATTCTTTTCAGTATCTAAATGACCTTAAAAACTTTTATTTATACTGACGCATATCCATAAAAGTTTTATGTGGTGCAACTCCACAAATGGATGCCAAAAAACTTGCCAAAATATTTTTTCAAAAAAGACAAAAAAGTTGTTGACATAGAAAAATATTTTGGTATAATTGTTACTGCAGTTGCAAAAAGCAACTAAAACATATGGACTGTTAGCTCAGTTGGTAGAGCAACTGACTCTTAATCAGTGGGTCTAGGGTTCGAGTCCCTAACAGTCCACCAGCTTAAAGATTAAATGGTTGATAAACCATTTTTTTATTTTATATAAATATTCATATATGAAAAGAAAGGTTGACATTGCTGCCAACCTTTCTTTTCATACTAAAACAAAAACAAACTATAACTCAAAATTATCTAATCCCATAAAAGATAAATAAAAGGATCTTTTACTACTATAGATTAATTTAGCTTTTTGCCACAAAATTCGCAGAACACTGCATCATTTTCTAGCACATTACCACAATACTTACAAAACTTATGATCCTTATCTGGATCCTCTACCCTCTCTCCTTTTGTAGAGTTTATAGCTTCACAAGTATCCTTAACAGCCTCTTGGATTGTATCCTTATAAGCTTGATACCCCTCACGAACAATAGGCTCACTTTGCTGAACCATAAAGCCCGTAATTTCTCTTCTGTGAATAATCATGGATAATCCTACTCCACCAACAAAGCTAAGCATCAATCCAACTGAAATCATGAATGCTCCCCCGATTATCATTCCTGAATTAAATCCTGCCTCTCTTTTTGGCGCTTCTGTATTACCAATATACATACCTAAGCCAGAATCTATAACTGGATCTGTAGCCTTTTGATTAAAGCCAAATACCATAAGTACAATTCCACCAACAAGTAAGGCTACGCCTAAGACAAGAAAAAGAATTCTTAAGACCTTTAAAACCTTAATTACATGCTGGTACTGCTCTTCATTTACATACTTTCTTTCCATAGAATGCCTCCATAATCTATTTCTCATATAGACCTCCTCCCCTATATATTTGAAAAAAATAAGACTCTTACAAAAGGTTAATTTGTAAAAGTCTCGATTTTTAAATATATACCGGGTTTCCCGTCTTGACGATATATATACCCAAACACTTGGGCACCTACTCCCTTTTAAAGAGTATTATTTAATTCGTTTATAATATATACCCTAATTTTATGGTTGTCAACAAAAATCGTACATAAAAATAACGAAGTTATGTCGATTTTTCTTTTACTCTATTTCTTTTAAATGATATTTCAATTCTAAAGCATATTCATATAGCTTATCTGGATTATTCTTTAATTCCTTAGAGATAACCTTTTTTAAAATGATTTCTAAGGCCTTGCCAATTTCTTCTCCTTGGTATCCTAAATCCTTTAATATATCCCCATTTATTTTTAAATTACGATAGGTAATAATCCTATCATTATCAAAGAGATTCTTTATAATCGCCTGTATTTCATCTATTGTATCTAATCTATAATATAGCTCTGGATTTTGACCTAATATATCCGCTCTTTTAAGCCCTAAGTATAAATCTAAATCCTTTGTACCAAATTGATAAATGAATCTTAATACATTCTTTTCCTTTGCTACTAAAGGATAATCATGAAAATAAACCAAATGGCATACTCGATCAATAAAATATTTATTATATTTATATTTTGTTAAATAGAATCTAGCATATTCTTCTGATTTTACTGCATGATTATAAAAATGACCGATACCATTCTCATCTAAAACATAACAATCATATTTACCCATATCATGGAAAAAGGCAGACATACGTAATACTAAATCACATTTTGTAGAATCTAAGACCTTCATTATGTGATTAAAGATATCTAAATTGTGCCATTTTGGGCATTTTTGGTCAAAGCCATAACAATTCCTAAGTGGAGGAAATAAGGTAAAAAATACCTCTTTAAATTCATTTATATATAAAGATGGCTTATCCGATAAAAGAATAGGATTAATCTCCTTTTGAATTCTTTCATCCTTTACATCCTTTAATAAATTTGCATGACTTAGAATATAATCCTTTAATTTGCTATCTAGCTGTAATCCTCTAGATTCATAAAATCTTATCGCTCTTAATATTCTTATAGGATCTTCCTCTATAACTATATCTATATCTCTTATAGTTCTCAATCTTTTAGAAACTAAATCCGACAAGCCATGGTAAGGATCTATAAGACCTATATTTGGGTCGTAGGCTAAAGAATTTACACTAAAATCTCTATTGGATAAATCCTCCTCTATCGTATTACCTTTAAATGTAGAAAGCTCAAAATAGGTGTGATTTAATTTCACACCTATTGTAATATTCTTTGATATATATTTTTTACATTCGTAATCCTTAAATACTTCCATTGCTTGATCAAGATTTGCGTTTGTTGCAATATCATAATCCGAAACCGGTAAATCGAGTATAAAATCTCTTACAGCTCCCCCTACGATATAAGCATCAAAGCCAGCCTCATGAAGCATATTTAAGGCAAGAATGATATTTGGGTTTACCTGAAAAGCTTCCAAGGTATCACTCCCTTTAATTTGCTAAAATCTCAAGTCCATCCATTGTGACAACAATAGTATATTCCCACTGAGCGGATAAGCTACCATCATTTGTATAGATTGTCCAATCATTAGAAGCATCAATAAATACGCCTCTTTCTCCTGCATTTACCATAGGCTCAATGGTAAATACCATACCAGGGAATAAAATCATGCCTGTACCCTTTTTACCATAATGATAAATAAATGGATCCTCATGGAAATCAATACCAACACCATGACCACCAATTTCATGAACAACACTATAGCCATGGGCCTTAACATATTTTTCAATAGTTGCACCAATATCTCTTAAATGAGAATATGGCTTTAGGCTTTTGAATGCTAAATCTAAGGATTCCTTAGTTACCTTAACTAAATCCTTTGCCTCATCACTCGCATTACCAATAATAAACATACGAGATGCATCAGCATAATAGCCCTTATATATGGTTGTACAATCGACATTAATAATGTCTCCATCCTTTAAAATTACAGTAGGATCAGGAATACCATGGCATACAGCATCATTAATGGATGTACATACGCTCTTTGGGAATCCCTCATAATTTAGGGGTGCAGGAATTCCACCAAGCTCTAAAGTCTTTTCATGCACAATTGTATTAATTTCTTCTGTAGACATACCTGCATGAATTCTTTTGGCTACCTCATCTAAAACCTTATTGTTGATAACACCTGCAGCACGAATTCCTTCGATATCCTCTTCTGTTTTAATCATCTCAGGCTTTGGTACCTCAAAGCCCATTTTCTTGTACTTTAATACATTTTCTTCGTAATTCTTTTTGTAATCAATCATTTTCTTCTTCCTCGATAATTTTTGTAATATACATCCTCTGCATACTTAAATCTATCTGATATAATTGATCGGAATATAATTTAAGATTATCCTTATCCTCATCGGAAAAAACAAAGCCTTTTGATTTATAGCGAAGCTCATGCTCTAGGGAAGCCCACATATCCATAGCTATGGTTCTAAACTGAATTTCAATTGGAACATAAACCTGAATATTATCTACATAAATGGCCATTTCAAACACGATGTGTAAGGAACGATATCCTGTTGGCTTTGGATTACGGATGTAATCCTTACTGATTTTAATTTTTAAATCCTTTTGCTGCTTCATCATAGTTACAATTTGATAAATATCATTTATGTAATTACAAATAACACGCATACCTGCAATATCATATATTTTTTCTTTTAAAATCTCCATAGTTACAGGATATCCTCTTCTATGGATCTTTTCTATAATTGCAGCTGGAGTTTTAACTCTAGATTCAATATGGTGGATAGGATTATGTGCAAAATGTAAGGAACAGTTGTCATCTAGATTCTCTAGTCTAGCTGACATTTCTCTTAATGCATATCGATAGCATTTTTCAATTTTTAGATATTCCCCAATTAAGTTTCTATCCTCATCTGTCATTTGCTCTAAGGTTGAAACCATATCATCTAGATTGGGTCTCGCATTCTTTTGTAAGATCACTTTTCATCACCCACTTCATTGTATCACAATGAAGCATCTAAAACAAGGAAAATGAAAATCCAGGTTGCCCTGGATTTTACTATTCCTGATAGAATTTTAAGATGTCCTCGATGACCTCTTTATGGTCATCCTCCATCAATATTTCATGCTTCATTTTTGGATAGGTTTTATATTTCATATCAATATATCCTGCCATAAGTAAGGATTTCATTGTATCCTTTAAGCCCTTTTCTCCACCGGTAGTTCTATCATCTTCTCCACTAATAGAATAAATTCTTAAGGTTGGATTTTTACATTGATATCTCTTTCTCTTATGTAAATTATTCGTTAGGGTAAATAATACCTTATTGGAGGCATTTGTAAATTTAAAGCCACAAAGTGGATCATTCGTATAATTCTCTATATTCTTTTTGCTATAGGATAACCAATCTAAGGATGGATCAAAGGAAGCACCATTCGACATTGCCCAAAGTAATTTTGAATATTTCTTAGCACCCTTACCTATAGATTTACATTTTGCCAAGAATACACCAAGCCAAACTCCAGCCTGGTATCCTACAGTACCAGACATAATTAATCGTTCAATTTCATCATCATGCTTTTCTATATAGGCTCTAGATACTAATGTACCCATAGAATGAGAAAATACATACATTGGTAAATTAGGATTATGCTTCTTTAGCCATTTTGTAACCTCATATTGATCACTAACTAATAAATCTAAATCCCCACCAAGATGTCCTAGGGTATATTCCTCATTAATGGATTCACCATGCCCTCTCATATCGGAAATAATAACCGTAATTCCACTTTTATTTAATGCCTCTATCAATTCAATATATCTTTCCTTATGCTCTGCCATACCATGCATAATTTGACAAATTGCTCTTGGATTTTCCGCTTTACTGTAAAGGCAGGAAAGCGAAAGTCCATCGGTTGCATTAATCTTAATATTCTCCATATTCTAATCCTCACTTCACTACATCCATTATACAACAAATGGAAAAAGAAAAAAAGCATAACACCTTTAATTCCTATATCTCATTTGTAAAAGAATGAAATCTATGCTATAATGCGCAATTGAGGAAGACTCAATAAATGCACCCAATGCATATTATAAATTTCAAGGATAATAAATTCTAACATTTTAGAATTAAACAAAAATGGGAGGGATAATGATATGGAATTATTAGGATTAGTAGTAGAAATTGTTTTAGAAGGAGTTGTAGGTGGAGCTATAGATGCTGCATCTATAGCCCATGGCCATGATGGTTTAGATTTCCTTTATCAACAAAAAGATAATAAGGATTTTGAATACCTATATAAGGATTATATAGGCAAGAAGCTTTTAGATGATATTAAAGCTGGCACAGACATATATGAGGTAAATTACGAAAAGGATGTCTACAAGGAATTAAAGGAAATGTATCGAAAGAAAAACATTTCGAAATATGAATATGAAAAGCTTGTAGAGCATCAAAAAAGTATAGATCAATTTAAGGAAAAGCTTATGCATATTCAAAAGCTTTTACATGAGGATTCAGTGGAATGTAAGGAATATCTTATCAATTTCAAAGAGGATTTAAATCATTATTACGAAGCAGGTAAAATCGATTTTGAAAAATATACAAATGTCTTAAATGCTATAAACGATAAAATTAATCATATCAATCAAGTTTTACGTTAAGAAATTAAACTTGTGCTATAATGGGACAAATGAGGAAGACTCAATAAATGCACTTGAGGCACTAATATCACATAATCATTACGAGGAGAAAGTATTATATGGAGGAAATAATTGGAGGTTTACTCGAGCTGGTACTAGATATAGTCGTCGCTGAAGAATATTGTGGTGAAGATTCTATTTTCGAGTTAGAGGGTAATAAGGATTATACCTGCCAGGAGCTTTTAGATGGCATTAAATATGGTACAGACATTTATAAGGTAAATTACGAAAAGGATGTCTACAAGGAATTAAAGGAAATGTATAGAAAGAAAAACATTTCGAAATATGAATATGAAAAGCTTGTAGAGCATCAAAGAAGTATGGATCAATTTAAGGAAAAGCTTATGCATATTCAAAAGCTTTTACAAGAGGATTCAGCAGAATGTAAGGAGTATCTTATCAATTTCAAAGAGGATTTAAATAATTTTTACGAAGCAGGTAAAATCGACTTTGAAAAATATACAAATGTCTTAAATGCTGTAAATGATAAAATAGACCATATCAATCAAGTTTTACGTTAAGAAAAGGACCATGAAAACATGGTCCATTTTTTAATTGAACTCTTTTGCAATTTTTGATACTAAGCTATTATCTACCTGACCTTGGTAATTTGCTTTAAAATGCTTCATTACCGATGGAATCTTCTTATCCTCTAAGGATGCAATAATCGCTCTGATTTCATCTTCAGATAATTGCTTTGGCAAATACTTATTTAAAAGCTCCATTTGAGCCTTTAATACCTCTACCTTTTCTGCTCTTTCAGCCTTTTCAAAGGCTAGCTTTTCTTCTTCTAGCTCTTTAATGGTCTTCTGAATAATTCTTAATGTCTCATTATCTGGAAGCTTACGATCAGGGTATCCCTTATCAATTGCCTCATTCTTACATTTGCCAAAGACTAAGGATACAATTTCATGAGCTACCTTATCATGATTCTTCATAGTTTCAATGTTTGCTTTTTGTAAATCTTCAAATATCATATTATCATCTTCTTTCTTAAGATATTTTAGCATTTTTATAATGCTTATTCAACACCCTTCAAGGCTTCTACCATATTGATATGCTTATTCTTCATAGATAAAATCAATACCTTTTTTAAATTCAAAAAAAATAGGATAACAACGATCCTATTTTGTAAGCTCAATTAAATTATAAATAATTCTATCTGCATCTACATCTAAATTCATCAAAGCATTTTTTAAGAATATACCTTTGATATTTGCATTTTTGGCACATAATATATCTAATGGTCTATCCCCAATATAATATGCTTCCTCTTTATTTATATTATATTTTTGAAGTATGTAATAGATGGCTTCAGGATCTGGTTTTCTTTTAAAATGATTTTCACTAGTCAATACCTCCTTAAAGAATTTATCTATTCCTAAATTCTTTAATATGGTATGGGTAGAGTCCCCTTTATGGGTATAGATAAAATTTGAGTGTCCCTGAAGATATAAGTATTCTAATGTTTCATAGGCATTATCCATTAATGTGACATTCATTTGTGTATTTATACGGTATTCCTGATATTTTTCTATAACCTTAGGTAAATCTATTTTATAAGTAATAGATATTTCATCTAAGAATTCATGAACACTTTTTTCTATTATAAATTTATAAACATCTTCTCTTTTCATTTCTATATGAAAATATTTTAATACATCCATAATTGAATCTAAGATACCATCATAGGAATCAATTAATGTACCATCTAAATCCCAAATATAAACCATAATTACCACCAGATGAATTATAGCAAAAAAGGGGCATGAAAAAAAGGCTTGAACAAGCCTTTTTACTAATTATTTCTTGAGAATAATAAGATTATTCTAAGGATATAAATATAAATGTAGATTAATGAAATTTCAATTCCTAAAGCTACGCTCCATTCAGCACCCTTATTAATTCCAAGCTTTACTACGCTTTCAGCTTCCTCAAAATTAAATGCTAAGGTGATTACACCATAAAGTAAAAGTGCACCTTGAATTATGAAATATATATATGAAACTGAAGCACCATTAATCAAAACATAAAGGAAATCAAATCCAACCAGACCAATAGTTGCAAATAATAATCCTAATAAAATGGTATATACTACTCCTATATTTCTAAAGAATCCTAAGGAATATAATACAAGCATAATTGTAAATACAACAAGTGTTGCTGTAACAGCTAATGTACCAGCACTTGGGAAAAAGCTATTTACAATGGCTGTAATAACGCCTAGGAATAATCCTTCACATAGGGAATATATGAAGGAGCATACCATTGCAGCTCGATGAGATAATCTACCAACAAGGGCACATACAAATCCAACAATGACAGATACAGTTAATAAAGTGTAAAAGCCTGAAGGATTATTTTCTAATATGCTAGGTAAATAGAACATCGTTCCTACCGCAACAGCAATCGCAATAGCAAGAAGGAAAATTGTTTTAATCGCTATTCCCTTATAGGTTGCACGATTTTCTTGATCTAAATATGCTTCATTTGTTTTTACATAAGAATAATATCCTGAATCTCTCATTCGAATACCTCCTTTAATCCTTCTTTATTATATAAAAAAACAAAAATAAAAAAAAGGCGTTTTATGTGATTAACATAAAATCACACAAACGCCATAATTTTATAATAAGGCAAATAAGCCCTCTTCCTTAATTGGATCCTCCTCTGGTAGGTCATCAAAATAATGCATTACATCAAATTCATCATATAGAGTTTGAGATAATCTTGTTCTTCTTAGAACATCCTTTTTAGATGTGAAGGCATTTTGATTTCTCTTTTCTACAATATCGATTGCAATGGCCTCACCTAAGGAATCTACCGCACTAAATGGGATTCTTAAATCCTTGCCCTCGGGCTCAAAGATGGAAGCACTGGATTTTAAAATGGAAACTGGTAGGAATTTGATATTTCTTGCAACGCACTCAAGTGCAACCTGAAGTGCAGTATATTTATCGTCATCCGTTGCGGTTCTTCCACTCTTACTCATGATTTCATCCATCGCTGCACGAATGGCCATTTTACCACCTAAATAGGCATGAACCACATGGTTTTTGGCACGTTTAGAGAACCAAGCACTATAGAATAATGTAGGTGCATATACCTTAAACCAAGCAATTCTTAAGCTCATCATACAGTAAGCTGTAGCGTGGGCCTTAGGGAACATGTATTCAATCTTATCACAGCTCCAAATATACCATTCTGGCACATTATGCTCTCTCATATATTTTTGGAATTCCATCCAACCGGCCATATCGCCCTTCTTCTTATTCTTACGAACGAATTCCATAATCTTGAAGGATTTTAGTGGCTCAAGACCCATCTGCATCAATTGAACCATGATATCGTCACGACAACCAATTAAATCCTTGAATTTTAATGCACCAAATTCTGTAGTACCCTTAATAAGCTCTTGGGCATTATTATTCCATACGTTTGTACCATGGGATAGACCTGAAATCTTTACAAGCTCGGCGAAGGTGGATGG
>JAFPSY010000072.1:0-3175 GCA_017413585.1 Acholeplasmatales bacterium | reverse complement strand
GTAATGCCAGGCTATACACATTTACAGCGTGCACAGCCTATTACCTTCGCAAACCATTTGCTTGCCTATGCATTCATGATCAAAAGAGATATCGAAAGATTTATTGACGCTAAGGGAAGAATGAATTATTCTCCCCTAGGGTCTTGTGCCCTTGCCGGTACAACCTACCCAATTGATAGAAATATGACTGCAGCCGATCTTGGCTTTGATGGAATTGTATTAAATTCACTTGATGGTGTATCTGATAGAGATTTTGCAGTTGAGCTTGCTTCCGCATCATCTATAGCTATGATGCATTTATCTAGATTTAGTGAAGAAATCATTTTATGGTGTAGCTGGGAATTTAAATTCATTGAGCTTGATGATGCCTATTCTACAGGCTCATCCATCATGCCACAAAAGAAAAACCCAGACATTGCTGAGCTTGTAAGAGGTAAAACGGGTAGAGTCTATGGTGATTTAATTACATTACTTACTATGCTTAAGGGTATTCCACTTGCCTATAATAAGGATATGCAGGAGGATAAGGAGGCTATCTTTGATTCCTTAGATACCCTAAATCAATGCTTAAAGATTTTTAAGCCAATGCTTGAAACCATTAAGGTGAATAAAGAAAATATGAGAAATGCAGCTAAGAAGGGCTTTATTAATGCTACGGATTTAGCAGATTATTTAGTTAAAAAGGGTATGGCATTTAGAGATGCTTATAAGATTTCTGGGTCCTTAGTTGCTTATTGTATTGATAAGAATATAGTTTTAGAGGATGTTCCTTTAGAGGTATTTAAGGAATATTCTAGTTTATTTGATATGGATGTTTATCCAGAAATTAATATTGAAAGATGTACGTTCAAAAGAACAAGCCAGGGAGCTTCTGCAATTGAATCTGTAGAAGCACAAATAAAGGCTTTAAGGAGCTAATATGAAATATAAGGTATTTATCGATGGTAAGGAAGGAACTACAGGCCTAAGAATATATGATAGGCTTGCAAAAAGAAGTGATATTGAGCTTATGCTAATTCCTGAGGATAAGAGAAAGGATTTAGAGGAAAGAAAGAAGTATATCAATAATTCAGATATCACATTCCTATGCTTACCAGATGCTGCTGCAATAGAGGCAGTAGAATTAGTTACAAATGATAAAACAAGAATTATAGATGCATCTACTGCACATAGAACAAATCCAGATTGGGCTTATGGATTCCCAGAGCTTGGACAGGATTTTATGGAAAAAATTAAAACATCAAAAAGAGTTGCAGTCCCAGGCTGCTATGCTTCAGGCTTTATGTCTATAGTATATCCACTTGTAAAGCTTGGAATTGCCCCAAATGATTATCCATTTGCTGTAAATGCTATATCTGGCTATTCTGGTGCTGGTAAAAAAGCTATAGCCTTATATGAGGATAAGAATAGACCATCTTCCCTTGATGCTCCAAGGTTATATGCTATGGGATTAAATCATAAGCATTTAAAGGAAATGCAGGAAATCCCAGGTTTAATGCAAAAGCCTTTATTTAATCCATATGTTTGTGATTTTTTAGAGGGTATGCTTGTAACTGTTCCACTTTATGTGGATGGTTTAGATGGAGAATATAATCCTAAGATTGTTCATGATTTATTAGAGAATTATTATCAAAATCAGGATTTTGTTAGGGTTATGCCATTTGATGAAAAGGGCACAGAGGATGGATTCTTATCTGCAAATCATTTATGTGGTAAGGATTATATAGAAATCTATGTTTCTGGAAATGAAGAAAGAATTAACATTACCGCATGTCTAGATAACCTAGGAAAGGGTGCATCTGGAGCTGCGTTAGAATGTATGAATATAATGCTTGGGCTTGATCCTAAGACAAGCCTTAATGTATAGGAGGTCTTATTTTGAAAATAATTACTGGTGGTGTTGTTGCACCAAAGGGCTTTACTGCAAATGGTATACATGCAGGAATACGTCAAAATAAATCAAAGATTGATTTATCCTTAATTTATTCGGAAAAGAAGGCTACTGCAGCTGCAGTATATACTACAAATCTAGTTAAGGGTGCACCAATTTATGTTACAAAAGCAAATTTAAATAATGGCTATGCACAAGCAATGC
The DNA here is from genome assembly GCA_017413585.1 of Acholeplasmatales bacterium. Classification (GTDB taxonomy): domain Bacteria; phylum Bacillota_I; class Bacilli_A; order Acholeplasmatales; family Anaeroplasmataceae; genus Anaeroplasma. The sequence goes on along the minus strand of JAFPSY010000072.1, from coordinate 1,080 downwards.
TATGTAATAGTGGTAATGCCAATACCTGCAATGCAGATGGTATTGAGATTGCTACTGCCTCCTGCGAAATCCTAGCGAAGGAATTAAATATTGCCCCTGAGGATGTCATTGTTGCATCTACAGGAGTTATTGGTCTTCCTATGTCACTTGAGCCATTTAAAACAGGAATTCCTGAAATAGTTAAGGGCTTAGGAAATACAGAGGCACACGCAGATTTAGCTGCACAGGGTATTATGACAACCGATACAAAGAAGAAGGAAATTGCGGTTGAATTCAACTTAGGAAATAAGGTATGTCATATTGGTGCTATGACTAAGGGATCTGGTATGATTCACCCAAATATGGCAACTATGCTATGCTTTATTACAACCGATGTTTCTATTAGTGCAAATCTATTACAGGAAGCATTAAAGGAGGCCGTTTCGGATTCCTTTAATATGCTATCTGTAGATGGAGATACTTCTACAAATGATATGGTATCTATTATGGCAAATGGCCTTGCAGATAATGAAAAGATTACAGAAAAGAATTATTATTATGCTGAATTTAAGGATGCATTAAAATATATTACTATCTATTTAGCTAAGGCTATGGCTAAGGATGGTGAGGGTGCAACAAAGCTACTTATTGCGCATGTTACACATGCAAAAACTATTGAGGATGCAAAAATTGTTGCGAAAAGCGTAATCTGCTCAAGCCTACTTAAGGCAGCTATGTTTGGTAGTGATGCAAACTGGGGTAGAGTATTATGTGCTATAGGATATTCTAAGGCAGATGTGGATGTATTAAAGGTTGATGTGGAATTCTCAAGCTTTAAGGGTATTATACCTGTATGTAAAAACGGAAGTGGTATTCCATTTTCTGAAGAGCTTGCGAAGGAAATATTATCTGAAGATGAAATCACAATTGAGATTAACTTAAATGCTGGGGAAGGAGAGCCCCAAGCATTTGGATGCGATCTTACATACGATTATGTTAAGATTAATGGTGACTATAGAAGCTAATGGTAACTTTAGAAGAGCGTGCTAAGATTTTAAGTGAGGCATTACCTTATATCTTAAAATATAAGGATAAAATTAT
>JAFPSY010000071.1:0-14477 GCA_017413585.1 Acholeplasmatales bacterium | reverse complement strand
GTAGATTACCTAGATAGCAATGATGTCCTAGTATTAAATGATACAAAGGTAATTCCAGCAAGATTAATTGGTACAAGAGATACGGGTGGAGTTACTGAGGTATTACTTTTGAAGGATTTAGGAGATAATGTTTGGCAGACTCTTGCAAGACCTCAAAGAAAGGTTCACATCGGTCAAATTGTATCCTTTGGCGATGGCTTATTGAAGGCAGAATGTATCGAAAAGGAAGACCAGGGTATCTGTAAATTTAAATTAATTTATAATGGTATTTTAGTGGAAATATTAGATAAGCTAGGTGAAATGCCACTTCCTCCATACATTCATGAAAAACTAGAGGATAAGGATAGATACCAAACGGTATATGCAAAGCACCCAGGTAGTGCAGCTGCCCCTACAGCAGGCCTTCATTTCACACCTGAGATTTTAGAAAAGCTAAAGGCTAAGGGCGTTGAGCTTATCTATGTTACCCTACATGTAGGTCTTGGTACCTTCCGTCCTGTTGAGGAAGAGGATTTAACGAATCATGTAATGCATTCGGAATATTATGAAATTTCTAAAGAGGCTGCAGAAAGATTAAATCTTGCAAAGAAAATGGGAAAAAGAATTGTTGCGGTAGGTACTACATCAACAAGAACATTAGAATCTGCATATGATAATGGCTTTAAGGAAACCTGTGCCAATACATCTATATTCATTTATCCTGGATATAAGTTTAAGGCAATTGATGCTCAAATCACAAATTTCCATTTGCCAAAATCTACATTAATTATGCTTGTTTCTGCCTTTGCAGGAAGAGAATTCATATTAGATGCATATAAGGAAGCTGTAAAGGAAAAATATAGATTCTTTTCCTTTGGCGATGCAATGTTTATAAAATAAAGGAGAAAAGAAATGAAATATACAAATTATTTAAATGATGAAAATCCAAGAGTATCTATGGATATGGGCGAATATGGAGTAATGGAAATTGAATTATTCCCAAGTGTTGCACCTATCACTGCAAAGAATTTCTTGAATCTAGTAGAAGAAGGCTTTTATGATGGCTTAATCTTCCATAGAGTTATTAAGGATTTTATGATCCAAGGTGGAGACCCAACAGGAACAGGTATGGGTGGATCTAAGGAAAAAATTAAGGGTGAATTTATGACTAATGGAGTTAAAAACCCACTAGAGCATACAAAGGGTGTAATCTCTATGGCAAGAAGCCAAAACCCTAACTCAGCATCTAGCCAATTCTTTATTTGCCATACAAATACACCTCACCTAGATGGCTCTTATGCAGCCTTTGGTGTTGTTGTTTCGGGCTTTGATGTTGTTGATAAAATTGCAAATGTAAAAACAGATGATAGAGATAAGCCATTTAATGAGGTAAAAATTATATCAGCTAAGAGGGTAAGATAATGGAACCTGTATGGTATGAGCTTAAGCATGTTTGTAAGCAAACTGGCGCAAGATATGGAATCCTACATACCCCTCATGGTGATTTTGAAACCCCAATATTTATGCCTGTTGGTACAAAAGCCAATGTAAAAACCTTAATTCCATCTGAAATCAAGGAGATTTCTGATGGCTTAATCTTAGGTAATACCTACCACCTATGGCTTCAGCCTGGGGATAATTTAATCCATGAATTTGGTGGTATAAGAGGATTCATGAATTGGGATGGTGCCTTACTTACGGATTCTGGAGGATTCCAGGTATTTTCCTTATCCTCCATAAGAAAGATTAAGGAGGAGGGCGTATATTTCCGTCATCATAAGAGTGGTGCGAAGCTATTCCTATCTCCAGAAAAATCTATTGAAATTCAAAATAATTTAGGGGCAGATATCATCATGTCCTTTGATGAATGTCCTCCATTTGATTCTTCAGAAAAATATATGAGAGAATCCGTAGAAAGAACGATTCGTTGGGCAAAAAGAGGTAAGGATGCCCATAAGAACCCAGATACCCAAGCCCTATTTGGTATTGTTCAGGGTGGTGGAAATAAGGAGATAAGAAAGCATTGCCTTGAGGAGCTTGAGAAAATTGGCTTCCCTGGATATTCTATTGGAGGATTATCCGTTGGAGAATCCAAAGAGGATATGTATGAAATGCTTGAATATCTAAAGGATATTATGCCAAAGAACAAGCCAAGATATTTAATGGGAGTAGGCTCCCCTGATGATTTAATTGTAGGCTCTATGAATGGAATCGATATGTTCGATTGTGTATTGCCAACAAGAAATGCACGTCATGGCTGTGCCTTTACCTCCTATGGTAAGATTCAAATTAAGAATTCAAAATATGTAAGATTACATACACCACTAGACCCAGAATGTAATTGCTATGTATGTAAGACATTCACTATGGCTTATTTAAATCATTTAATTCGTGAAGAGGAAATCTTAGGTATGAGGCTTGTAAGCTATCATAATTTATATTTCTTAAAGAATTTAATGCATCAAATCAGAGATGCAATAAAGGAAGACCGTCTACTTGATTTTAAAAACGAATTCTTTAAAAAATTTGGTTATACAAAGAGTGAAGAATAGGAACACAGCTGTGTTCTTATTTTTTTCCTTTTTCTTTTATAAAGAAAACGCTTGAATAATTACATAAAAAAAATTATAATTGATTTAGTAATACTTACGATTTGAGGTGGTAAAATGATACTTTCACTAGAGCCATGGGCAATAGGTGTAATTATTGGTTGTGGAGTATTATGTCTATGTGCAATTTTAGCTATTATTCTTTTGGTTAAGAAAAAGAATAAAAAGCCAAAGCATATTAAGGTTGATGATGAATTCATAAATAATCTTATTCATCTATTAGGTGAAAAGGATAATATAAATGATGTTACAGTGGATAATGGAAGACTTAAATTTAATGTAGTCGATTTAGATAAGGTTGATCTAAATGGTATTAAAGCAATTGCAACATCTGGAGTATTTGTAACAGGTAATATAATCAAAACATTATTCAAACTAGATAGCCAAGTTATAAAGCAGGCTTTAGAAAAGAATCTATAGGGAGGGTATTTGATATGATTAAAAAATCTTTTAGAATTACAAGTGAAACAGGAATTCATGCAAGACCTGCCACAGCATTAGTTAATGTTGCGATGGTCTATGAATGTAATATTACATTAACTGCATTAAGAAGAACCGTAGACTTTAAATCCATTATGGGTGTTATGGCCTTAGGTATTTATTCTGGTACAACAATAGAAATTAAGTGTGATGGTAGAGACGAGCAAGAAGCAATGGACGCTCTAACCGATACACTTGTTAAGCAAGGATTAGGAAAAGAATTATAGGATTTTAAAAAACAAAATGAATTGTTTCCTAAAGTTGAACATTCGTTTTGTTTTTTTACTTTTTGGAGGCTTTATGGATTTTAAGGAATTATATAAAAAGGAAAGACCTTATGCAATTGAGGTATTAAAGAAATTAATCTCATTTAAAACAGTTTTAGATGAATATAAGGAAAATAGTGATGCTCCATTCGGCATTGAAAATAAAAAGGCATTAGAATACATCCTATCTGTTGGAAAAAAGGATGGATTTTCTGTAAAAAATGTCGATAATTATGCAGGCCATATTGAATTTGGCGAAGGAGATGAAATCTTAGGTGTTTTAGCACATCTAGATGTCGTACCTGTAAATAGTGAGGAATGGGATTCTGATCCCTTTACTCTAAGATTTTCTGAAGGCAAAATGTTTGCTAGAGGCTCACTAGATGATAAGGGTCCTCTTGTTGCATCCTATATTGCACTTAAGATGCTAAAGGATATGGGATTCATGCCAAAGAAAAGAATAAGATTAATTATGGGCTGTGATGAGGAATCAGGCTCTAGATGTCTAGAAAGATATCTAAAGAAGGAAGAAAAGCCAACCATAGGCTTCTCCCCTGATGCATGCTTCCCATTAATCTATGGTGAAAAGGCTATGACCTCCTATGATATTTTAGGTGATCTAAAGGATGATATTATTCTATCCTTCACAGCTGGTGAAAGATATAATGTCGTACCAAGCTATGCAGAAATGGAATTAAAGGAAGATTATTCTAAGGAATTTATGAACTTCCTAAAGGAAAAGAATTATCAAGGAGAATATAAGGATCAGAAATATATCGCCTATGGTGTTGCCGCTCATGCGATGAACCCTGAGATTGGCGTGAATGCTGCCTATATTCTATTTGAATTCCTAGCAAAATATACAAATTCAAAGCTTGCAAGGTTTATGGATGAATATTTCTTAGGCGATACTTGGGGTAAAAAGATAGGATATGATATATATGATCCTGAAATGAAATATTTAACAAGTAATTTTGCAGTGGTAAGAGTAGAAAATAATACCTTTAAGCTTGGCGTAAACTGTAGAGTACCTCTAGATAGCCAGTTTAAGGTTATTGAGGAATGTGTAGCTAAAGCTACAGCTAAATATGGCTATAGCTATAAGATTCTATATAATAGTCCAAGACATTATGTAGATCCTAATTCATTCTTAGTAACAAAGCTAATGGATGTATATAAGGAAGTAACTAAGGACTATGAAAATGGTCCAATCACCATTGGTGGTGGTACTTACGCAAGAGAAATTGGCAAGGCCGTTGCCTTTGGACCTTTAGTTGTTGGAAGGGAGGATGTTTGTCATATAGCTAACGAATACTTTTATGAAAGTGACTTTGATCTAGCGGTTGAGGTGTATTTTAAGGCTATGTACGAACTTTGTAAATAATGAGATTAAGAAAAGTTAAAAACGCAAAAGAACGCCTTAAGGTGGATAATAATAGATATTATATTGAGGATGCTAGTATTTATAAGGGAAAGTGGAAGGAAGTATTTCAAAATGATAATCCACTTCATATTGAAATTGGATGTGGTAAGGGTCAATTTATGATTGCTCTTGCGAAAAGAAATCCAAATATCAATTATGTTGCCTTAGAAAAATTTGATTCTGTGCTATTAAGAGCGCTAGAAAAGGCAATGGAGGAGGATATTCCAAATTTAAAGCTTTCCGTTATTGATGCAGCAAAGATTACCGATTATTTTGATGCTAAGGAGGTCTCTAAGATCTATCTAAATTTCTCTGACCCATGGCCTAAAAGTGGTCATGCAAAAAGAAGATTGACCTATAAGACATTCCTAGATCAATATAAGATTATCCTTAAGGATGATGGCGATATAGAACAAAAAACAGATAATCGTCATTTCTTTGAATTCTCCTTAGAATCCTTTAATGAGAATGGCTGGGCTATGCATGATATTTGTCTTGATTTGCATAGTGAAAAAGAAAAATACCCAGACAATATCACTACAGAATTCGAGGATAAATGGTCTAAGCTCGGACCAATTTATAGGTTAGTTGCAGAAAAGAAGTAGGTAAATGTATGGCAATATATGCACTTATTGGTGGTAAGGTAAATAGAGAAAAAGTAAATAATCGTATTGAAGAAAAGCTACTTGGTCTTACAAAAGTAAAAACACCAACCGTGCTTTATTGTCCCTTTGCAGCAAAGAATATCGATAAATCCATTTTAAAATTCCATAGCTTAATGGAGGGCTTAAATTGCAGGATTATCGATTTAACCTATCAAAATGAAGAACAATTTGAGGAGCTACTTAAAATATCCGATATGCTTTATATCGGTGGTGGATTAAGTGATGATTTAATCGCTTATTTCAGGGAAAAGAAATTCGATAAAATATTAAAAAAATATGAGGACAGGGATATTATATATGCAGGTTCCTCTGCAGGTGCAATGCTGTTTTGCAAGGTATCTATGGGGGATAAGTATATGTATAGTGATAATTACCATAATTATAATTACAAAATGGTTCATGGATTATCCTTACTAAATATCAGCATGTGTCCTCACTATCAAAATGAGGATTTAATATTTTACAATGATGAAATCAAAGACTATGGGCTATTATCCTTTGGAATAGAGGAGGATTGCTGCTTAGTTATTGATGGTATAAAATATTTTATCTTAAAGGATGATAAGCAAAGGAGTGTTTATTCCTTTAACCCTAAAGATGGGTATAAAATGATTCCGTTATATGAAGGAGAAATATATGAAAATAGCAGTATTAGGTCCTAAGAATACATATTGTGATGTTGCCTTAGATAATTATTTAAAAGAAAAGAATATAAAAGATGTATCTAAGGTGTTTTGTCCAACAATCATTAAGACTGCACTTGCAGTGGATGAAAATACGAATGCTATTCTTCCCTTTGAAAACACTCTAGATGGCTTTGTTATGGAAGCCTTAGATACCATCATTCAAAAGAATTTATTCATTATAGATCAGGTAAAGCTAAATATAGATTTTGCCTTTGTGACAAACGCAAAATCTATAGATGATGTAAAAACTATTTTTTGTCAATTTAAAGCCTTTGGCCAGTGCCTAAGCTTTATTTTAGAGCATGATTTTACAGTCATTAAAACCGATAGCAATGTCGAAAGTGCAGATAAGCTTGATGGTGCAGATTTGGAATATGGAGCAATTATTCCAATGCATGTTTTAAAAAATCGCTCCTATAAGACAATCATGCATCACGTTGCTGATTCTAAAAATAATGAAACAAGATTCTTCATTGTAACAAAGAATCCAAAAAGGATGGAATATAGAGGTAAGCTTAATACCTCTTTAATCGTATTTTCCAAGGAGGACCGTCCAGGTCTTTTATATGATATTTTAAGTAAATTTCATGAATACAATATCAATTTAAATTCGATTCTATCAAGACCATCTAAAAAAGATTTGGGTGTCTATAATTTCTATATGGAAACTACATTAAGCGATAAAGAATTAGAAAAGCTTTATATGCTCATAGATGAGCTAAAAAAGGAAAGCTTTCAAATTGAAATATTAGGCGTTTATAACGCCTTAGATTAAGGAGTTTTTATGAGAGCAGTAGATATTATTGAAAAAAAGAGAAACGGTAATAAGCTTACCGAAGAGGAAATTAAATTTATGGTAGATGGCTTTACTAAGGGCGATACTGTAATGGATTATCAAATGAGTGCCTTTAATATGGCTGTATATTTTAGAGGAATGGACGATGAGGAAGCAACATGGATGACTAAGGCAATGCTTCATAGTGGCGACATTCTAGATTTATCTATGATTAAGGGCGTTAAGGTAGATAAGCATTCTACAGGTGGCGTTGGTGATAAGACGAGCTTAGTTGTTGCCCCACTTGTTGCATCCTTAGGTATTAAATTTGCAAAAATGAGTGGTAGAGGCTTAGGTCATACTGGTGGTACGCTAGACAAGCTTGAATCCATTCCAGGATATAATATATCCATAAGCCAGCAGGATTTTATCGATCAGGTAAACCGTATTGGCATTGCTTTAATCGGCCAAACAAAATCCCTAGCTCCTGCAGATAAAAAGCTATACGCACTAAGAGATGTTACTGCAACAGTAGAATCCATCCCACTCATTGCATCCTCTATTATGAGTAAGAAGCTTGCATCAGGTGCGGATGTAATTTCTTTGGATGTAAAGGTTGGTAGCGGTGCCTTTATGAAGGATTTAGACCAGGCAACAAAGCTTGCAGAGCTTATGGTTTCCATTGGTAAAATGTGCGGTAAGAAGATGAGTGCAGAGCTTACAAATATGGATGAGCCTTTAGGACTTGCTGTTGGTAATTCCTTGGAGGTTATTGAGGCTATCGATACCTTAAATGGTCATGGCCCTAAGGACTTTACAGAATTATGTATGGAGGTTTCTGCAGAATTAATTTTAGATTCTGGTGTTGCTAAAACACATGAGGAGGCACTTGCCCTAGCGCATAAGCAAATCGATAACAAGGAAGCCCTACATAAATTTGTTGAGCTTGTTGAAGCCCAGGGTGGTGATGGATCCTATGTTTTACATCCAGAAAAATTCCCTAAGGCAAAATATGTTAAGGAAGTAGTAGCAAATAGTGATGGCTTTGTAACCAAAATTGATGCTTTAGCTATCGGTCATGCCGCAATGTATTTGGGTGGCGGTAGAGCGAAGATGGATGATGTAATTGACCATGCGGTTGGTATTGTTTTAAATAAAAAGGTTGGCGATTATGTTAAGAAGGGTGAGCCTTTAGCTTATATTCATTCCAACAAAGAAGACATTTCTTTAGAATCCAAATGTGTATTTGATGCTTACAAGCTAGGAAAAGATAAAATAGAGCCTAAGCTTATTCTTAAAATTGTAAAATAATTGGATTTATGCTTGATTTAAGAATACAATTTCAGTATAATAAACAAGTAGCTTGATTTGGAGGTGTTCATATGCAAAACTTTATAATTGATATTTTCGTAACGATTGTTGCAATCCTACTTATCGTTATTGTAATGCTTCAGGGATCTAAGGATGACATTAATGATGCCTTCAATGGTAGCAAGTCAGACCTATTTAAGAACCAAAAGACAAGAGGCGTAGAATTATTCATGCAAAGAACAACAGCTGGCTTAGCTGTAATCTATGTTGCATTAGTTCTAGTTTCTGTATTCTTACATACAAGATAATGTGCTTGAGGATTTTCTTTGCGAAAATCCTCTTTTTTTCTAGTATAATAAAATTGTAAAAGGAGGTAAGCTTTATGGAAAAGAAAAAATTAAAGGAAGAAATCAAAAAAACTCTAAAATCCTACGCTTTATCTAAGGATTTACTTGCAAAATCATTAAATTTAAATATAGAAGATATAGAGGATGCCCTAGATAGCTTAGTTTTAAGTGGTGAAATAAAATATTTAGAGAATCTTGAGCTATATAAGCTTGCTTCTAAAAAGAAATCTAAGGAATATGCATCTATTGATGAAGATTTACTTTTATCCTTAATAAAGGATGAGCACATCTATCATTTTAATGTATTAGCGAAAAGATTAAAGGTAAATCCTAAGGAGCTTAAGGCATGCTTAAATGCCTTAGTGAAGGAGAATAAAATCTATTATTCTGCATTTTATGATATTTATACCATATTGAAGGTTGCAACCCTAGATGTAAAGGATAAGGGCTATGCATTTGCTAAGGTAGATGGAGAGGATATCGAATATTATATTCCAAAGGAGGATATAGGTACTGCCTATGATGGAGATATATGCCATATATTCCCTACGGGATATGATGATAAATTAAAGGGTGCAAGTGTTTATGACGTTATAGAAAGAGCACATAAAATTGTCATTGGTAAGCTTACACTTAAGGGTAAAAAATACCCTAAATATAAGGTAATATCTACTATGAATTCCTTTAAGGTTGAGGTAGATATAAAGGAAGAGGACTTAAATGGCGCTAAGCCTGGTGAAATTGTATCCTGTGATATCGAATATACGAAGGGCTACTCTATTAAGGGCAAAATTACAGAGATTATTGGACATCCAGATGATCCTGGTATTGAAATAGCTGAAATAGCCTTAGAATATGGCTTTAAAATGCCTTTTAGTGAAGAGACAGTAGAAGAATTAAAGGAAATACCAGATACCGTAAAAATAGAAGAAATTTACGGTAGACGTGATTTTAGGAATCTAAATGTCATCACCATAGATGGAGATGACTCTAAGGATTTTGATGATGCTATCTACTTAGAAAAGAATTCTAATGGTAATTATAATCTACAGGTGCATATAGCTGATGTATCCTATTATGTTAAGGAGGCCTCTCCACTCGATAAGGATGCCTTATCCCGTGGTACATCTGTATATCTTGCGGATAGAGTAATTCCAATGATTCCTCATAAGCTATCGAATGGTATTTGCTCCTTAAATGAGGGAGTAGACCGTTTGGTTTTATCCTGCTTAATGGAAATTGATCCAAAGGGTAAGCTTATAAATTATGAAATTGTTGAGGGTGTAATAAATTCTCATCACCGTATGACCTATAATAAGGTAAACCAAATGATTTTGGGAAATGAGGATTTTATTCAGGAATATATAGATATCTACCCTATGATTTTAGATATGCTAGAATTATCTCACATATTAAGAGCGATACGTCATAAAAAGGGTGGAATTGAATTTGAAAGTGAAGAATATAAATTTGATTTAAATCCAGATGGCTCACCAAAGGAAATTCATAAAAGATGTCAGGATGAGGCTGAAAAGCTCATTGAGGATTTTATGCTTGAGGCGAATCAAACCATTGCATATCATATGTCTATTATGAATTTACCATGTGAATATAGAATTCATGAAAAGCCAGATCAGGAAAAGCTTCATAACACATTTAATCAAATTGCATCCATGAAGATTCCTGTTAAAAATATTCAAAATGATATTCATCCTAAGGAGATTCAAAGCTTGCTTGAATCTGTTAAGGATCATCCAAATCATTTAATCATTAATACAATGCTTCTAAGAAGTATGATGAAGGCAAAGTATTCGAGTGAATGCCTAGGACACTATGGCCTTGCGATGAATTATTATTGCCATTTCACATCTCCTATAAGAAGATATCCAGATTTAATGGTTCATAGGATGATAAAGAAATTATTCCTACATCCGGATAATTTAGATCATGATATAAGGAAATATCAGGCTATTATACCTGATATTGCCTTTAGGAATTCAAAATCAGAAAGAAATGCTGTAGATTGTGAAAGAGCAGTAGATGATATGCTATATGCTTGGTATATGGAATCTCATTTATATGAGGAATATAATGCTACCATTACCTCTATTACATCCTTCGGTATGTTTGCTGAAATTGATTTTGGTATTGAGGGCTTAATCGCATTTAGAGATATGGAAGGCTATTATGAATATAATGAGCATACGATGAGTGCAAGTAATGGAATAAATACATATCATTTGGGAGATAAGGTAAGAGTTAAGGTTTCCTTCGCTAGCAAGGAAGAAAGAAGAATCGATTTTACCTTAGTCGATTTGGAGGGTTAATTATGAACATGAATTGGGATTTGGATAAGCTTTATACCTCCTTAGATTCAAAGGGATATAAGAAGGATAAGGATGAATTAAAAGGCTTAATCCATGAAGAAAATAGTTTAATGGCAGATTTTAAGGAAGAAGACATTAAAGAATATTTAAAAATAGAGGAAAAATTAAATATCTTAGCTATTAAGATGTTTAATTATTCTTCATTAAAAACAAGCGTAGATGTAAATGATAGAGAATCTCTTGGAGAGCTTCAGGAGCTTCAAATGCTATTTCAGGAAACTATACCTGCAAATGTAAAATTTAAAAGATTTTTAATGGATAAGGATATTGATGCATTAATAAAAAAGGATTCCTTTTTAGAGGGATATAAATATCTTTTAGAAAAGACAAAGCAACAAGCATCCCATATGCTATCCGAAAAGGAAGAAATTCTATATTCTAAGCTATCTATGGTTGCATCCTCAAGCTGGAGTGATTTACAATCGAATTTAACAAGTAATTTATCGATTAAGGTGAAGGGCTTTAAAGATCCAATGCCTCTATCTATGGTCAGAAATCTAGCCTACGATAGTGATAAGAATGTTAGATATAATGCATATAAGGCTGAATTAAAGGCTTATAAAGCTATAGAGGAATCTGTTGCTATGGGATTAAATAATATTAAAAGAGAAGCGAATATTATGGCATCCCTAAGGGGCTATGATTCTGTATTAGATATGGCTTTAGAGAAAAATCATATGAAAAAGGAAACTCTTAATGCAATGATTGATGCAATCAAAGAGGAGCTTCCTAAATTTAGAGAATATTTCAAGGCTAAGGCAGAAGCTTTAGGCTATAAAAATGGCTTACCATTTTATGAATTATTTGCCCCAATGGGTAAGATGACGAAAACATATACCTACCAAGAAGCGGAAAAGGAAGTATTAGAGGTATATAAATCCTTTTCTCCTCATTTATATGAAATGGGCTATAAGGCATTCCATGAGGGGTGGATTGATGTATTGCCACGCGAGGGTAAGGTTGGTGGAGCCTTCTGCAGTGGAATTACACCAATAGGTGAATCTAGGGTATTGACAAATTTCACTGGCGCTATGTCTGATATTCAAACTCTAGCACATGAGCTTGGTCATGCATACCACAATGAGGTTTTAAAGGATTCTCTACCATTAAATCAGGACTACCCTATGCAGCTTGCTGAAACAGCCTCTATTTTATGCCAAACCCTAATGAGTAAAAAGCTTATAGATGAGGTATGTGATAAAGAGGAAAAGCTTACTGTAGTTGAAAATTCCTTGCAAGAGGATACACAATGTGTCGTAGATATTTTATCTAGATATTTATTTGAAAATATGGTTTGTGATACAGAAATAACTAAGCCACTAGGTGCTAAGGATATGAATCAATTCATGCTAAAGGCACAAGAGGAATCCTATGGAGATGGCTTAGATAAAAAATATTATCATCCATATATGTGGCTATGCAAGAGCCATTATTATAGTGCATCAAATGGATTCTATAACTGGCCATATGCCTTTGGATTGCTATATGCAAAGGGATTATATGCAAAATATATGGAAAACAAAGAAGAATTTGTTAAAAAGTATGATGAAATGTTAAAAAATACTTGTATAATGGATGCGGAAGATGTCGCATTAACTATGGATATCGATATTACAAAAAAGGAATTTTGGATTTCTTCTTTAAAAACAATAGAAGAGGATATCGATTTGTTTAAAGAATTATTGAAATAGGTGATACTTATGAAGGTTATTTGTACCAATAAGAGGGCTACATTTGAATATTTTATCCTAGAAAAATACGAAGCTGGCATTAAGCTTAAGGGTACAGAGATAAAGGCCATTCGAGAGGGTCACTGTAATATTAATGATGCCTATGTAATCATGAAAAATAATAGACCTTGGATTGTCAACATGTTTATTGCAAAATATGAATTTGGGAATATATTTAATCATGATGAATTAAGATCAAGAGAATTATTATTACATAAAAAGGAATGCATTAAGCTTGCAGCAAGAATCAAGCAAGAAGGCTTGACTCTTGTTGCACTTAGATGCTATTTTGAGGGTTCCTTAGTTAAAGTAGAAATAGGACTTGCAAAAGGAAAAAAGCTTCAAGATAAAAGAGAAGCAATAAAAGAAAAAGATGCAAAAATCAGAATGGAAAAAGAATATAAAAATTCTTATCGTTAGTTGCAAAATAAAAAAACTTGGATATAATGATATTGCAATAAAATAAATGGGGATGTACTGGATTCGCTGTGAGTTATGAAGGTATGTAAGCATGCAGGAGTAGACTCCTTTAAAAACGTCGAGGTTTAAGAACCGCAGAAAAAGAAAACAATTATGCATTCTTAGCAGCTCGTAACAACGGTGCAGCTAACTTTGCTTACGCTTGCTAATAGAATATAAGCGGCCCACCCAATGTGTTTTCTGTGCATATTGGCTTTGGGTTTTATCCTAGCAGAATATATTTTTATTGTGCTACTCTAACAATAAAAACGAATTTAATAGAGTGTAGTCAGTTTTTGGTCGTCTTACCAGCTTAGGGCTGATGAAAATTTATGGTAAGATAAGCATGTAGAAAGCTTACTGAATTAGTTTGCATACATGGGTTCGATTCCCATCATCTCCACCAAAAGGATACGGCACTCGAAACCGTCAAGATGTATAAAAAAGGCGGTTGTCTAGTTTTAGTTATATATTTGGATAAATAAAAATGGTCTAGAACGTATATTGAATGATTCTAGACCATTAATTTTTTATAAATATCATAATTAAACAATTGCTACCTTTAAATTTGCTTTTTTAAACCAATAAGCGAATGATTCTAAATAACATTTTATTGCGTTACTTAGTATTGGATTATCGTTTTGAATAGATAAATCATTTTTTAATAATATAAATGATGTAGTTATAGTTAAACTTTTTAATAACTCTTTAAAACTTTGCAATTCTAATTTCCAAAGTTCCGTTAACCTAATAATTTTTATATCCCCACTATACGAATTGATGTCATCAAGCTTTACTAGAGGAAAGTCGTCATCTAGTAGTGGAATGTTATATAAAAATTTTTGTCTAATTGTGTCACTAGTCATTTAATGCTTTCCTTGCATCCTTAGCACATTCTAATAACTCATCACGAATATCATCAAATCTTGAAGCTGCTTTTTCCATAGCATCAACTAATTCTAAAGATTTTAAAACGCTAGATACATCTTCCCATACCTCTGAAGACCAATATAAAGTATCTTTATCGCTAGTATTTAAGAATTCAATAGTTGCATCTATAGAAAATGTCATTACTTCAATTTCTTTATCCCAAATATTTTGAGTAGCAATATTATCATTTGCATCTATAGTTTTACGAATTTTTATTAATTCATTCATTTGATTATTAATCATTTTTTCTTCCTCCTAATTGATTTTTGCTAGGGTATATAGTTGATACCTCGCCCTCTTGGTAAATTACAGTTACTTCAACACCTTTATACATCAGTGAATAATGTTGTCCGTCTTTGATGTTGATAAAATGTATCAAGCCTTTTTTTGTCTTCAAAGATAAGTATATAAATTAAATCACATTTTATTT
>JAFPSY010000070.1:0-19573 GCA_017413585.1 Acholeplasmatales bacterium | reverse complement strand
ATTTTTAAGAACTAGTTCTTAAATCTCGAATTCATTTTTATAAATCATTACAAGTAAAACATTTGAACTTTCAAAAGTATTCAATCATTTCCGAAAGAATTTCGATTTTTTTCCGAAAATTCTTGTAATTAAAACGAAATTTATGTATAATGTATTTGAAGGTGATTACTATGCGAATAAAAGATATAGCGGATGCATTACATCTATCTGTGTCTACTGTTTCCAAGGCACTGAATGGTGGATTTGATGTATCTCCAGAAACAAAAGAACAGGTTTTAAAATATGCAAAGGAAAATGGATACAAATCTAGAGATGAAAGATTAAAGGTAAAATCCATTCGTAGACTATGCGTATTATTTGACAATGCAGTTGATTCAAAGTCGAATATCTTTATACCTCTTTCTTTGGCATTTGCTGAGGCTGCAAGAGTAAATAACTTTGAAACAATTACAAGACCTATCTCTGATGTTACACCATCCTATGAAAAATTTATGGTGAACAACAATTATGATGGTGCATTCATTGTTGGTCTAAATTATACTTCTCCTTTCTTTAAGGAATTGGAAACAACAAAGATACCTACGGTTTTATATGATAATATCTTAAATGGTGAAAAGGTATCTACGATTACAAATGATAATATTAATACAATTCAAAGATTAGTTACACTACTTGCAAAAAGTGGACACAAAAAGATTGGCTTTATCCATGCGGATAAGCAATCCTTTGTTGCGAACGAAAGATATGCAGGATATATCATTGGTCTAATGATGAATAATATCGATTACAATCCTGATTATGTATTCTATGGCTCCTTCTCTGAGGCTTCTGGCTTTGAGGCTAGTGAGTACTTCGCTCAAAGAGATGTTACTGCCGTAGTATGCTCATCCGATATTATTGCGGTAGGCTTCATTAATGGTATTGAAAGATTCCATATGACTGTACCTAAGGATATTTCTGTTACAGGCTATGATGATCTTGAAATTTCAAGATATATTAAGCCACCTCTAACAACAATAAGACAGGATCTAGAATTAATTGGTGAAAGAGCATATTATCTTTTAACCTCCTTAATGATGAATAGAGCAAGTCAAAGAATTGTCGTTGATGGTGATATCATCGTACGTTCTTCTGTTTCTGTTCCAAGAAAAGAAAATGAATAATACATATGGCCAACAATCAAGTTGGCCATTTTTTCTTCTTCCTTTTTTGTAAAACGTTTTTATAACATCATAATAAAAAAAATATACCATAAGGCATAAGAAATTGCTAAAATAATTATGGAATCTTTATAAAGGAAGGAAAAGAAAATGAAAAAGATTTATGAAGGTAAAACAAAAAACGTTTATTCCTTAGAAAATGGTAATGTATTACTAGAATTTAAGGATGACTGTACAGGAAAGGATGGAGTATTTGACCCAGGTGAGAATTCTGTTGGCTTAAAGATTGATGGTATTGGTAAAAGAAATCTTGAAACATCAATTCACTTCTTCGAGCTATGCAAGAAGGCTGGAATCAAGACTCATTATGTTTCTGCAGACGTTGATAATGCTACAATGGAGGTTCTACCTGCAAAGGTATTTGGTCACGGCCTTGAGGTAATTTGTAGACTTAGAGCTACTGGTTCTTTCATTCGTAGATATGGTGAATACGTTGAAAATGGTACTGTATTCCCTAATGGTTATGTTGAATGTACATTCAAGAATGACAAGCTAGGTGACCCACTTGTAACTGCTGAGGGCTTAGAGGTTTTAGGAATCATGGATAAGAAAATGTTTGAATCCATGAAGGCTCAAACTTTAGCTATCACTAAGATTGTTGCTGATGACTTAAAGAAAAAGGGTCTTGATTTATGGGACATTAAGTTTGAATTTGGTTACAACAACAATGAAGTTATTTTAATTGATGAAATTGCATCAGGAAACATGAGAGTATATAGAGGAAATGAAATCATGGATCCAATTGAATTAACTAAGGTTATCCTAGGAAAGTAATTTAAGCATAATAAAAACCAGCGATTTGCTGGTTTTTTCTTTAGCCTATTTTCTTTAATGCATCATTTAATTTCATATAAATAGGAAGCATTGCTTCTTCTTTAACTACCTTTGCTACATCATCTAATAAAACCCATTTTAAGCCTGAATTCTCATCTGGCTTTATTCTTAATTCTTCCTTTTCATCTGCTTCAAATAAATAGGTTACATTCATATGGGTGTGGCTAGATACAAATTTACCATTTTTATAATGATAGGTTACAGGTAATATTTCAATAGAAATAGGATCTTCCTTAAGTACCTTTATATCGGATAATCCAGATTCCTCCATTGCTTCCTTTAAAGCTACATTCAAGAAATCCTTATCGTTATCATTATGTCCTCCAAGCCATCCCCAGTTTTTATATATATTATGATAATTTAATAAAACCTTTGTATGGTCCTTATTTGTAATCCAACAGGATGCAGAAAAATGAGTAGCTAGTGAGGCTCTTGAAAATAATTCATCCCCAAGCTTATCATACATATATAGCATATATTCTAAATCTGCTTTTTCCTGATCATTTATTGGATTATAGCTTCTTAAGAAATTATAGGTATCCATAATCCCACTATATCTTAAATATTCCTTTAAGGTTAAATATTCTCTTTTATATAAGCCATAGATTTCTATATCCTTATATTTATAATCCGAATAGCTCTCAAATATTCTTAAGGCTTCATTTAAATCTACCCATTTAGGCTCACATTTTGCCTTTATTTCCTCTTTTGTAAGATGTAAAGGCAAATGATCATCTTCAATATCACAAATGAAGCAATGGTGGATAAAGCAGGAATTTTGAAAGTATTCCTCTATATCCAAAAAGAAATCCCTAGGGTTCACTAAGGTACCTGTTTCTTCTTTTAGCTCACGAATACAGGTTTCAGTAATGGATTCTACTCCTTCCTTCCCACCACCAGGAATCATATAGATACCCTTAATACCAACATAAATGAGTAATATTTTATTGTCCTTAACAACAATGCCTCTAGATGCATGACGTAAAATATCAATTTGATTTTTAAAATCTTCATGAATAATCTTTAAGGTTCTCATATATAACCTCCAATTCATTTTTATAAAACACAAGCAAGAAAAAACCTCCGAAGAGGTTTATTCATTCATTATTCAGCCATACCTGCAGTGATGATTGCCATCTTGTAAACTTCATCAGCATTGCAACCACGAGATAGGTCGTTGATTGGAGCATTTAAGCCCTGTAAAATTGGACCATATGCCTCATAGCCACCTAATCTTTGAGCAATCTTGTAACCAATGTTACCTGCCTCAATTAGAGGGAAGATGAATGTATTTGCCTGACCAGCAACCTTAGAATCTGGGCACTTAGTCTTAGCAACTACTGGAGAAACTGCAGCATCGAACTGGAATTCACCATCGATAACTAATTCTGGGTTTAGCTTTCTTGCTTCAATTACTGCATCATGAGATAGCTGAACTGTACCGCCCTTACCAGAACCGTAAGTAGAGAAGGATAATACAGCAACCTTTGGATCAATACCGAAGAATGCAGCTGTCTTTGCAGTCTCAACTGCAACCTCTGCAAGCTTAGATGCAGCTGTAACCTTAACCTCACCAGTTACCTTATCAATTGTATCCTCATAGGAAATATTAATTGCACAGTCACCCATTGCAATTCTTTCCTCCTTGCCATCCTTCTCACGGAATAGGATGAAGGATGAAGAAACTAAATTTGCACCTGGCTTAGTCTTTACTAGCTGTAGTGCTGGTCTTACTGTATCTGCTGTAGAATATGTAGCACCACCAAGTAATGCATCTGCATATCCCATCTTAACTAGCATAGTACCAAAATAATTAGATTTCTTTAGGCTAGATGCACAATCCTCTCTTGTCATCTTACCCTTTCTTAATTCAACCATCTTGTCTACCATAGCTTCAAATCCATCATATGCTAAAGGATCTAATACTGTAGCCTTTGATACATCAAAGCCACCATCCTTAGCTGCTAAAGCTACATCATTAACGTTACCACATAGGATAACATTCATTAAGTCTTCCTTTAATAGACGGTCAGCTGCAGATAAAATTCTTGCATCAGTACCCTCTGTAAAAACGATAGTTTTTCTTTTAGCCTTTAAATTCGCTAAAAGCTTATCAAACATACTCATGTTTATTCCTCCTAATATTATTTATACCAAAAGTTATTTTATGCTTTTTTGACTATTAAGTCAATAAAAGTAACAATCATTTTTAAGTGAAATGCTTTCAAAAAGAAAATACCCATAATTTAGGGTATTATTCTGAAATGTTTTCCTTATGAACGTAATTATCAATAGGCGTTGCAATAATATAGTAGATAGGAATTGTTAAAAACAATATCCACATAGGATGCCAAAATCCAGTGAATTCTACATTAAATAATGTATATGTAAAATCCTTAAATCTCATACCCAAGAAGCAATAAACGAATACAACTACTACGGGATATGCAAATTTCGTCATTCTTCTTTTTAATATAGCTTCAATTAAAGATACCAAAATAGGTATTAATAAAAATACTACCCAATAGCAAGACCAACCAATACCATGAGGAAGTAAGAAGCCAAGTATGAAGAATGCAATAGCACAGGATATTGCAATAACACCAGATGAAACATCTAATATCATTTTATTCTTTGGTGATAATTCTTCATCATCGTCTTTTATTTCTTCTTTTTGCTTTTCCTTAGGTTCTTCTTTCTTATTTTCAACCACTTCTTCTAGCTGATCACTTTCTTGATTTTCTAAGGCCAAATCCTTGGCATCCTCAGCATTCAATAATTCATCTAAGGTAATACCATATAACTTTGCAAGTAATATTAAATTATCTGTATCAGGGGAGGCTTCCGCTCTTTCCCATTTCGATACGGCCTGTCTTGAAATACCAAGCTTATCTGCAAGCTCCTCTTGAGATAATCCATTCTTTTTTCTTAATTCATATAATCTGTTTGCAGTTTCAATATTCATAAACTCTTCCTCCTAATTTCTAGCCATAATTTAACAAAAATATGGTGGTTGCGCTAGCAATTTTGGTTTGAATATTACGCAACTATTGGTTGCACAGCCATATTTTACGCTATTTTTATTATATTTTAAATAAATCCAAGAAAAAAGACTGCACATTTTTGTGCAATCTTTCACTCGATTATTGTTATACGATAGTTACAATAGTTGGCCAATGAAAATCGGTTACAAGAATTATGACACCATATTTTCTATTTGCTTCAAAATGAAAGCTCCTATTTCTGTCATCTTCATTCATAATAAAAATATTATAATCATCGTCAATAATATAGATTCTACCCGAAGAGAATTTTAAATCGACATCATCTTCGCTTTCAAATACTCTATAGTAAATTTTTGGAATAGATGTATTATCTGTTTTCTTGTATTCATAACCAATTTCAATGTTTGGATTATCTTCAAATGAAAAGCCATCCGAGTAATTCTGCGTATCATTTTTTATTTGTAAATCATGATTTTCAACTATATCTGAGGTAAAATAATAATCTCCTTTAGATAATTTTATATGAATATAAGCACCCGTATTATTGATACTATATTCTGCTTTAAAGGATACTGGATTACCTGAAGTATCAAAAACCTGAACCGTCCTAAAATTAATTGAGAGAACACTATCCTCTTCTAAAGAAAAATAATACCTTACATTTTGATATTTACTTTCCTTTACTGATTTCAAATTGTTTTCCTTGCTCGTTGGTAATGTGACATAAGTATCAAAATCTGGTGTAGGAGTATAGGTATACTTGATTGGTGTTAGATGAAAGCGATAGTATAAGTTTGGTAGTGTTATAATATATTCTCCTTTATCCAAAGGATATCCTTTACTTGTTCGATTAACCTTTTCATTGTTGAAATATAACTGTTCTACTACGTTAAAATTATAGAAACCCTTCTCCTCTGCAATAAGCTTTGCATATCTTTGTTCAAAGCCCAAACCAAGTAAATATTCATTTCCAAATTCTTCTGTAATAGTTTCTAAATTATCCATATCCAATCCATTATCATTATGAATAGATTCGAAAGTAAAATCATATTCATAGGAATAATTTGCATCTAAATCATGCGTTGTTTGTAAACTGGAAATCACATAAATGGAAGAATCTCCATCCTTTGGATTAATGTATAAGGATTGGTTACCTTCTACTGTAAAATAATTAATACGGTCACCATTCATATTATCAAAGACACCTTTAAAATCAGAATAAATATATAATGGATAGTCCTTATTATTAGTTATCTTTATAACTTCATTCTCATCCTCTGAATGATATGTAAATTCTTTAAAATCATATCTACCATTTATTGATCCACTATAGGATTGTAAAGGTATAGGCGTATCATCCCATTCAATTTTTGTCAACCTAAAATCAACCGATTCCATTATATCATAACCAAGTCCAATATAATAATATCCATCCTCTTCTATCGAAAATATATTGCAAAACTTTTCCTTATCCTTTAAAGGTACTTCATTTTCTAATTTATTCAAATTATCATCACAAATAACGAATCCTAAAGAGTCAATATGATACATATCACTAGGATTTTCAATTGCATAATATCCCTTTTCTAAATAACCATAATAATTATTTGCCCCAGATCCTATGTATGTGTAGTGTAAAACAGACAAATCGGTTTCATCATATATGTCCTTCATTGTCTTTGCAGGACCATATCTGTAGTTTGAGTCATCAAAGATTCTAAATTTTCTAAAATCAATATTAAGGTAGCTTGATCTACTTTCATCATAAACTCGATTATTCATAATATAATGAATATCAATTGTATAATCCGTTTCAATTCTATACTCACTAAAATTAAATCTATATTCAAATATCGCATTTCCAGGTAATTGAGTTGCTTGAATATTCAATTTAAAAACAGATAATACATCGGATAAATACATTCTTAACACATAGACATTATCCTCTTTAGTTAATTCATATCTATTTCCAAGTGAGGAAAAATCGATTCCTATGGTTTGGATGGATGAATCAAACTTGTACTCTTCAATTTCTTCTTCTGATAATCCTTTTCTTTCAATGTATTTTGATTTATCATTTATTTTTAAAATAAAATATTTATTATTATGTTCTTCTATAACCGTATGATCATCAAAATGAGAACCTTCACCACTCTTTTCATAATAAAATGGAGATTTACTCATTTTATAATCAATACTTGCTTCTAAATCTGTATCAAATGTCTCTATAGTAATATAATTCGAGGTATAAGAATTCATTTTGTCAACCAATTCCACCAACAAATCATCTGTTTCATTAAAAATCAATTCTTTCTTTTGATTAACATGAAATGGAACACTATGCCAATAGGCATTGTTTTTATATACAGTAATTGTTGCATCACCTTGGTCTAAGGCCTCAACATTTCCTTTTGAATCTACACTCAAAACATTTGGATTACTTGACTCAAAAAAAGTAACCTCATTTGTTATATATATTGGATTAAAAGGATTAAAGGAATCTCCAACATTCAAGGTATATCCACTTTGGTAGGTTATGGTTTCAATTGGAGCTTTTGAAGTAAAAATATCGTATGGGTCTATCGATGTTTCAGCAAATCCACCCGTAGTTGTTGTTGTTGAATTAGAGCCACAGCTAAATAGTAAAAACGATAATAAAAAAGATAATATCATTAAACACTTCTTATTCTTCATCAAATCGATACCTCCTATATTTAATTTTATTCTAAAATATTTTTTATGTCAAATAAGCAAAAAAAGCACCCAAAATGAATTGGGTGCATGATATTATTTTACGATATTTCTATCTAAGTGCTTTACGCCAAACTTTTTCACTGCTTCTACTGTATCCTTAATAAAGGATGTATCAATAGCTTCAATCTTACCATCGTCTACAAGCTTTGCGTAATTTGGGTTAATAGGTAATGCTTGAAGTGGTAGGATGTCATAATGGAAGGCAACCTCTTCTAGCTTTGAATCACCAAATGGATATACCTTTTCTTTACAGCATGGGCATTCCATATAGCTCATATTCTCTACTAAGCCAATGATCTTGATGTTCATTTGGTTACACATATTTACTGCCTTACCAACGATCATCTTAACTAAATCCTGAGGTGTAGATACAATGATTACACCATCCACTGGAATGGATTGGAATACGGTTAATGCAACATCACCAGTTCCTGGTGGCATATCTACGAATAAATAATCCAAATCACCCCAGCAGGTATCGGAATAGAATTGCTTAATAGCACCACCAATGACAGGTCCTCTCCATAATACTGGAGTAGATGGATCCTGTAAAATTAGATTAATCGACATAACCTCAATTCCAAGGCTAGATTTTGATGGATACATAGTATCCTCAGTACCATGAATGGATTCGGTTACACCAAAGGCCTTTGGAATGGATGGTCCTGTGATATCAGAATCTAGGATACCAACCTTATAGCCTTCCTTGGCAAGCTCTGTTGCGATAAGGGAGGTAACCATAGATTTACCTACTCCACCCTTACCAGAAACTACACCAATAATCTTTTTGATATTTGAATCCTTAGGAGCCTTTGCTAGTAGGGATTTATTTTTATCACAGGATGCAGTGCATCCATCACAATTGTGATTACAATCAGACATTTTACTTTTCCTCTTCTTCTTTAATTCCTAAAGCCTCTTGCTTTTCCTTAAGCTCCTTATCATGCTCATGAATACCAACGATTAAATCATTGATATGATTACCATAATCTAAGGAAGTATCTCTTTTGAAGATAAGCTCAGGCATTTTTCTTGCGTTTAATTTTTTAGCAAGAGTGCTTCTTAAATATCCCTTACAATCCTCAAGTGCTTTTTGATAATTCTCTTCTTTTCCTTGATAGAATGTATAATAAATCGTCATATAAGACAAATCATTTGTTATTCTTACTTCTGTCACAGTTACATTAGATAAATGCTTGTTTTTAGCATCCTGTCTTAGGATTAACGCAAGCTCTCTTAATGCATTGGACTCTAATCTTGCTAAACTAATTCCCATATTATCTTGGAATCTCCTTCATAATGGAAGCCTCGATTACATCGCCTTCCTTAATATCGTTATAGTTTTCAATGCCAATACCGCATTCAAAGCCATATTTAACCTCTTTAACGTCATCCTTAAATCTTCTTAGGGATGCCATCTTTCCTTCAAAGACAACAACACCATCTCTTAGGATACGCACCAAAGAATTTCTTTCGATTACACCATCGGTAACATAGCATCCTGCAATTGTACCAACCTTAGAAATCTTAAATACACTTCTTACCTCAGCCTGACCAGTTACAACCTCTTCAAACTCAGGATCTAGAAGTCCCTTACATGCAGCTTCGATTTCCTCAATTACCTTATAGATAATATTGTATAGACGAATCTCAACACCCTTAGTTTGAGCCTCCTGACGTACAGGAGCCATAGGTCTTACATTAAAGCCGATAATAATCGCATGAGATGCTTCAGCTAAGGATACATCTGTATCTGTAATAGCACCTACAGTTGCACGAATGATATTAACCTTAACATCATCCATTTGAATCTTCTCTAAGGAAGCCTTAAGTGCTTCAACAGAGCCTTGAACATCACCCTTAATGATTAAATTTAAGATCTTTTCCTTATCCTGATCGGCTTGAGTGAATAATTCCTCAAGTGTAACAGCCTTCTTTGAAGAATTTTCTAAGGCCTTAGCCTTTTGCTGACGGATAGCTGCAGTTTCTCTTGCTGTTCTTTCATCAGCAAATACCATGAACTTATCACCAGCCATAGGTACCTCAACTAAACCAGTTACAGCAACTGCCTTCGATGGCTCTGCTTCATTAAAGCGAGAATGGTGGTCATCCTCCATTGTACGAATCTTACCCCAGGTATTACCTACAACGACACAATCACCAATCTTTAGTGTACCATTTTGAACTAAGAATGTAGCAACAGGACCCTTGCCCTTATCGAGCTGTGCTTCAATAACTGTACCCATTGCAAGTCTCTTTGGATTTGCCTTTAAATCCTTCATTTCAGCAACTAATTGTACCATGCCAAGTAAATCCTCAACACCAGTACCCTTAAGTGCACTAATTGGGCAGAAAATGGTATCTCCACCCCAATCCTCTGCAAGTAAATCATAATTGGCAAGCTCTTGCTTAACTCTATCCATATTTGCTGTTGGCTTATCCATCTTGTTTACAGCAACAATGATAGGACATCCTGCAGCCTTAGCATGAGCAATAGCCTCCTCTGTTTGAGGCATTACACCATCGTCAGCTGCAACAACTAAAATGACGATATCTGTAATTTGAGCACCACGAGCACGCATTTGTGTAAATGCGGCATGGCCTGGTGTATCGATAAATGTAATTAAGAAGCCATCATGAGTAACCTGGTATGCACCAATGTGCTGTGTAATACCACCAGCCTCACCCTTAGCAACTCTTGAATTACGAATCGTATCTAGTAATGTTGTCTTACCATGGTCAACGTGACCCATAATAGTAACAACAGGTGGACGGGAAACTAAATCTGCCTCATCATCCTCAAATACCATTTCATCAAATCTTGCAGCATCTGTGATGACCTCATCCTTAACCTCAAAGCCAAAATCCATTGCGACAAGCTCAATCGTCTCTCGATCAACAGTTTGATTTTGATTTGCCATAATACCAAGCTGCATAAGCTTCATTATGACCTGACTATTACTTTTACCCATACCAGATGCAATATCAGCAACAGTCATATCAGGCTTATAGGTTAATATTCCCTTTTCCTTTTCTTCTAAGTCCTTCTTCTTACCCTTTTGTGGCGGGATATTTGAAGTTCTTACTTCTTTTTTATTGTTCGGTTTTTTAGCCACAATAATCACCTTATTTCTTTAAAATTTTCAGAAAGCTTTCATTGCTAATTCCAACAACCATACGGCCAACCTTACCAATGGCAGATGAAAGTTCTTCTGAGGAATAGCTCTCTTGGACCTCCACGTTATAATAATCCGCCTTATTGCGAATCTTTTTCTTTGTATTTTCTGATGCGTCATTTGCAAGAAAAATAAGGTATATCCTATTTTTAGCCATTTCAGAACAAACAATATCTGTTCCATCGACTAAGCCTCTTGCTCTTGCGCATAATCCTAAATTCGATAAAATCTTATCCATACTATTTTAATAGTCCTAAAAGTTCATCATAAATTGTATCAGGAACACTAACCTCAAGCTTTTTATCTAAGGCTTTATTCGCTTTTGCTTTTAAAATAACCTCTTCCGATAGCTTAAGATATGCGCCCCTACCGTTTGCTTTACCCTTTGTATCGACAATTACATTGCCCTCAGGGGTTCTTACAACACGGATTAAATCCTTCTTTTCACATACCTCTTTTGTAACAACACAGGTACGTAAAACAGGCTTTCTTTCCTTCATTAGATTAATAGTCCCTTCTCATATGCTTCAGTAACAGGCATGATATCAATCTTCCATCCACAGGACTGTACAGCTAGACGTACATTTTGTCCTGACTTACCGATAGCAAGTGATAAATGATCATTAGGAACTACAACTACAGATGACTTTGTCTTAGGATCAATAGATAAAACCTTAGTAACATTTGCAGGCTGTAAGGAATTAGAAATTAATTCCTCAGGAACCTCACTCCACTTATATAAATCAACCTTTTCTCCGCCTAAAGCATTAACGATATCACGGATTCTAGATCCACCCTCACCAACGCAAGAACCAATTGCGTCTACCTTAGGGTCATTGGAATATAATGCAATCTTAGAACGATCTCCTGGGTCTCTTGCGATACCCTTAATTTCAATAATTCCACTCTTGATTTCTGGAATAAAGTTTTCCATTAAGCGGATAACTAATGCTCTATCTGTACGAGATACACTAACCTTAGGGTCCTTAGTTGTCATTTCAACCTTACGGATATATACATTCATCTTTTCACCAATGAAAGGATGATCGTTTGGTAATAATTCCTTTAAAGAAAGGCTTGTTACAACACCCATTCCTAAATCAAGTGTAATGAACTTATCATTAATATTTGTAACCTCAGCAATTACCATTTCATTTTCAAGTGATTTAAAGTGCTCAAAAGCAAGCTCTCTTTGCTTTGTTCTAACACCCTGTGTATAAACACTCTTTACAGCAGAAATCTGTGTACGGCTGAAATCCTTGATGTTAACCTCTTGCTTAACAATATCTCCAACCTTATAGGATGCCTTAATCTTTTTCGCATCCTCTAATAGCATTTCTGCCATTGCATCCTCTTCAAGCTCTTCTGAATAATTTTCAACAACAACATGTAGGGAATACATTTTAATTTCATGATGACCTTCATCAATAATAATTTCGCATGAGGAATTACCATACATCTTCTTAAAGGAATTAATTAATCCCTTCTTGAATACCTCATAAACCTCCTCAACAGTAATACCTCTTGCACTTGCAACCTCTTCAGCATTTTCAAAAAAAGCCTTGTTAATCATTTTATCCTCCTATATTTTTACTGCAAGCCTTATAAGCTTGATTTCTTCCTTCTTAATATTTATTTTTTTGAATCTTCCTTTAATATTAATTCTTAAGGTAACGGAATCCTCTAGGGCTTCAACTAACTCACCTTCGTATACCATACCTTCAACCTCAACATGAATATACGCACCTACTGCATCTTGAATCTCTTTATCATTCCTAAGCTTCTTTTCAGCTCCTGGGGATGAGACCTCAAGCATGTATTCAGGCATATCACTATCATATGCATCAATACGCTCGGATAGGTATTCATTCGCAAGACCTAAGGTATCTACATCGATTCCACCTTCCCTATCTAAGGTAACCCTTAGAATAAGATAGCCAAATTCTTTAACAAGCTCAACATCGTAAAATGTTAACCCATGCTCCTTCAAGAAAGGTTCTAAAATGGTTTTTGTTATTTGTAAATCCATAAATTCCCTCCGTTTCCAAAATAAGAAATAAATAAGAGAGGTCAAAAACCTCTCTTTAAAGCCTATACTTCTATTATATAGAAAACTGATGAAAAATCAAGTAAATTACTTAATTTCATTTAAAAGATTTTGCTAAGTTCAAACAAAAAGTTGATAAATATGCTAAATAGGCGTTTATATAGCTTGCCACAGATTACTCTTGTACCAAAGCTTAAATATACAAACTATATTTATTTATAGATAGAATTATCAGCATTTTTTATCAGAAACATCAATATTTTGTGGGATGACTATTAGCTATCAAAATATAGGGACTTTTTTGGTTACCTATCTGGCCACTTATTCTTTTAACGCCCATGAAACTCTTCTAAATCACTATTAATTTCTTCATGAATTACGTAAAATTCACCAGATATATAAGCTATATTTGTTATCGATTTCAGGATTTCTTTTCGATAAAGATTTGGATCAGATTCCGCAGTATAATACGTGAACATATCACCAACTTCTATCTTTGGGGCATCTTCCACCTCTATATCATTTGAATATAGTTTTCCATCATAATAATAATGGTAATTGTTATCATCAAAGGAAATCAAGATTGTATAGTCATTAAATTGTTTTATTAAGGATAGTTGCTCGGTTTTAATGTTATATTTCCATAACTTTACATCCGTTAATTGACTTATACAGGGGGTTACATATTCACTACAATCTTCTATGCATGGAGTATAAGTTGAGAAAACAAGACATTCCGAGTTTAAATATACTACTTCATCAACCGCAAAAGGATATTCAAAATTAAATGATTTATCATTAATGACTATCTTGTCTTTTTCTTCATTCAGCTCTATTCTTTTGTAATCCTTATTATAAAACACATGTGAATCTCCATAATAATGAATACTATCATCATATTTGTGAAGCGCAAGCTTATAATAATATATTCCTTCAGAGAGGAATTCTGCAGGATATTTCCCATCCCAATCTAATGGCTCTTTTGTATGTGTTATCATTGAATATTTATAAATCTCATCTTTTTTTAAATCATAATTAAACCCTTCAAAATATATATAATCTCCTAAAACAATAAAACGTCTACCCACTCTACCATGAATGAAGCCAACATCATATATAGAAACCTCTTCAAAATTAGAATTATATGCGTAGATATACTTATCATCTAAATAAATATATAAAATATCATTTGAAACATAAAATTCATTTGAAATATGTTCTAAATCAATCTCTCTTGTTTCTTTATTATCATCAAAAACCATACACTTTCCATCATTCATATAATAGACCTTATCGCCAAGTTGGAAAAAATTGTCTTGAACATAATATAATGCCGGATGATGTACTTCGTATGGTCTTGGTCGGAAACCCAAACCTATAACGATCCTAAAAAAAGAAAGTGCTAGTAGAATAGCATAAATTACAACAATTATAAATATAATCCAACCCAATAATATGTATTTCCATATTTTGGGCGCTTTACTTTTTTGCTGACATGTATCAATTGTTTTCATAGGTTATCCCCCCCTTAAACATAAATATTATTCCTAGCCCAAGAAGAAAAGCCATGCCCTTCATCATCATGATTAAAATAAACATCTGCAGAAGCGGTTATGTAGGTTTATAGAAAAAATTATAAGCTACTTTGTGCCATTTTAATTCGTTTAAGACTTTATTCTTATTAATACGATTGCGGAATTACCTTCTTCAGAATCCATAATTATATCTATCATTTCATCGAGTTTCGAAATGGTGTATAATTGACTCTTAGTAATTCTTAAACTTAACCTGGGTTTAAAATTAAAAACAATCAAATAAAGCAAATCTTACCCTTTTTTGAAAAAAAATCTCATCTTTATATAACTATCATAACCTAATTAATCATTTAGAAACATAGCAACTATATCCATTTGAAATGCCTTGATTAGGGAAACTTGATTCTCTTAATAGCTTTTTTGGAAAGAATATTTCAGGAAAATCAATATTTTTTCCAGTGTCAAAAAGATAAACATATCTTATAATATAATTTTCTCCATCAATCAAAGAATATTCATAATTAGAATCCCAATTATAAGCAGCAACATATGCAGGCAATGAAAATAAATCTTCAACAAAAATTGCTTTTTTTCCTCTATTTTCAAATCCTTTTAGTCTATCTATTTCTTTTTTAAATTCAATTGAACTATAATAGCATTCCAAATAACATTCAGCACTATAATCATAACCCCAACTATAGTGCTTATATTCACTATAGAAAAAACCTTGACATTTTATATATGAAGCCTTAGTTGGAAATGTCTTGCATTTTTTTGTTTTATTCTGAAAATCAATAATATTATTCTCAAATGATTCGCCAACTATATCTTCTATCAAAACATCAAATATCTTATTATTTTGATATCCCGAAGGGGTAAATGAAAGGCAAAAATAAGAATCATATACCATCCAAATGACAAGGAAAACTGTCGCAAAAACACCTATGCCTAAAAAAATAAACAATACTCTTTTTCTCATCATAGTTTAAACCAATCCTCATTATTCTCCATATATGCAGAAAAAGCATGGTTGAATAATTTATCGTTATATTTATTTAATTATAACCTGAATGTCAAATAATTGAAATACTAAAGGATGATAAAAAGAAAATTTGGCAAGTTATTGCCAAAATTTCTAAATTCATTCACCTTAAAGTCAACGTGACATACTCTCTATTGATAAAAATCAAGTAAATTACTTAATTTCATTTAATATTTTTTCTATTCTTTCGTTCTTTATGAACTCATTTATTTGTTTAGGAGTAAAACCATAAGAATCCACTCTATAAATATTCCTTAAATTTGCATATTTTTTAACTAAAATAAAATCCTCAATAAGAATAGCATAATGAAGTGGATAGGATGAAATATATTCATCCTGATGATATTTTATCCTCTTTTCATCGATAGATTCTACAATAGAATCTACCTCAACTAAATCATAAATAGTTTCTCCATTTTTATTTTTACAATCTAAAATGGCACCATTTTTAAGTAATAGATCAATACAATCTAAGCTTCTTCCTCTTACAGCATAAAATAAAGGAGTTTCCTTTTGATTGGTCTTTAGATTGACTAAAGCTTTATGCTGTATTAAATAATCTAAAATCTTTACATCACCACTTCTAGCTGCAATATGAATTGGAGCTTCACCCTTATAATTTGGTCGATTTACAATTTCATCATCTAGGATTACCTTGTTCAATAAATCGAAATTTCTACTTCTTGTTAATGCAAAAAACATAGATTCATCATTATTATCCATCATATTTAAATCAAATTTTTGAGTTTCTAATAATAAAGAAATCATGTTCTCTCTACCCAAAAGACAGGCTTTATATAATGGAGTTTGACCTTCATCATTTTTTATATTTAAATCTGCATTATGCCTAATCAGCATCTTTAAAAAGCCAAGTCTATTATGAATGACACATAAATGAGATGGAGTATTCCCATAGTTGTCTTTCATATTCACATTGATATAGCTTTCAAGTAATAAATCAAAAATTTCGGAATTAGAAAATAAAATAGCTGAATGTAAAAGACTCATTCCTCTTTCATTTTTTATATTGACATCACCAAGCTCTAAATATTCTCTTAAGGCTTGAATGTTATCGTCGTATATAGCTAAAAATGCATCCATATGTAATCGAAAAAAAATAGAGCATGATGCTCTATTTATTTACAGCGTCCTTTAAAACCTTACCAGCCTTGAATGCAGGTGTCTTCTGAGCTGGTACAGATACAATCTCACCAGTTCTAGGGTTTCTACCCTCTCTAGCGACTCTAGTTCTAACTTCGAATGTACCAAAGCCAGAAATAACTACCTTATCGCCATCCTCTAATGCCTGAGTAATCATCTTAAAAACAGTATCCACTGCTTTTTCAGCATCCTTACGTGTTACATCTAATTCGTCTGCTATTGTAGCAACAATTTCCGATTTGTTCATTTTTTCCTCCTAAATTTTTTAATAGCCTTTTGTATATTTATTATAACAATGTATTTATAAAAATTCAAGCCTTTTGGCGTTAAAAAAATCCTTTAGGTAAAGGATTTTTTAGCAATTTTAATTACTTAATCTCTAAAATTTCGATTTCAATGTCCTTGCCAGTTTCTGTAGTCATAAATACATGGTCCTTAGCCTTATGACCTAATACAGCCTTAGCAAGTGGAGATTCATTAGAAATCTTACCTGAAAATGGATCTGTTTCAGAACCACAAATTTGGAATTCCTTAACTAAATTCTTTGCAACATAACGAATCTTAATTGTTGTGACTTCAACAATTCTTGCATGCTTTAGCATGTCTTCGATTTCTGTAATACGAGCCTCATTCTTAGATTGCTCTTCTCTTGCAGATGTATAATCAGCGTTTTCAGATAAGTCACCTTGCTCACGAGCAACCTTAATAGCTTCCTTGATTCTATCTCTTTCGGAAACCTTTCTCCACTCTAGCTCTTCTTCAAGCTCCTTCTTACCTGATACGGTTAAATCAATTTGTTTTGCGTTTACCATTTTATAGTCCTCCATAAAAATACATATATAAATTATACCTAAAAACTTCAAAAAATCAAGAACTAATACATATCATTATATTTTGTTCTTCTTAGTCTTGCTTGAATACTCTTATATCCAGGAAATACTTCTTCTAGCCTATCATAAAATGCTTTTTGATGATTTTGATAATAGAAATGACATAATTCATGATAGATTACAGATAAAATGAATTCCTCATTATATTTCGCTAAGGATTCTTGGAATATAATTAATCTTCTTTTTGGAAAGCATTCTCCATAATAGGTTTTCACCTTTTTATATTCTATTTGAATAGGAAATAAAATATTCATTTTCGCTTTCGCAAGCTCGATATGATTATTTACGAAATAGGATAAATTCTCCTTATAAAAGCTATCCACTATTTTTTGATTTATTTCCTTATCTGTTGTATCTGTATATAAAATAGCCTTATTTCCCATAAGAATCATTTTTCTTAAATCTGATTCTATAATTTGAAGCTCATATTCTATTCCAAATAGGTGAATGGATTGGTGGAAGTTTTTTTCTACTGTCGTCATACATCTTTTAATGAATCTATAATGCTTAGACATCTCAAGATATATTTCCTCATCCGTCATCATTTTATTCGTTTGAAATAAGAATGTGTCAGGAGCCTTATATTTAATGCTCCAGCCTCTTTTTCTTTTATTAAGGATGAATTCAACCTTAAATTTGATTCCCTTTAACTCAAATTCCATTAAGCTAACCTCAATAAATCAAATTCAGATAATGGAATATCACTCTTAAAATGAAGCTTTTGTAGTGGATGCCTTGCCGCATCAACACTATTTCCATCCTCATCAAAGATTTCCTTTATATCTAAATTAAAGGTTCCTCTTGGGGAAAATACCTCAATGGTAGTATTCGGTAAGAAATAATTTCTTTGCTCAATATATACCATATGTGTATTTTCATCATATCCTCTAACGATACCAATAAAATCCTTAGTAGGTACAGTTAAATTTAAATCATATAATTGCTCATGAATTGTAGTATCTCCAAATAAGAAGCCTGTAGAGGTCAATCGGTTTTCTGCCTTTTCAATTTGCTTAATGTAAACATTATAATCTAAAACCTTACCCGTTTCTTCATATTCATCGATAATTCTTCTATAGGCATTTACTACCGTTGCAATATAATGTAAGGATTTCATTCTACCTTCAATCTTGAAGGAATCTACACCAATATCCATAAGCCTTGGAATTGCCTTAATTGCACAT
The DNA here is from genome assembly GCA_017413585.1 of Acholeplasmatales bacterium. Lineage (GTDB taxonomy): Bacteria > Bacillota_I > Bacilli_A > Acholeplasmatales > Anaeroplasmataceae > Anaeroplasma. The sequence goes on along the minus strand of JAFPSY010000070.1, from coordinate 725 downwards.
AAGTCCTTAGAGGACATCGCAAAATAATCTCCCTTAGGGTTATAGGTTATTCCATCCTTCACTAAATCATAATTCCATCTACAGGAGTGTGCACAGCCACCTCTGTTGGCATCTCTATTGGTCATATTATTCGATAGCATACATCTACCACTAAAGGATACACACATACCACCATGAATAAAGGCTTCAATATCGACCTTGGAATTCTTCTTACATACCCCAATTTCATCTAGGGTTAATTCTCTTGCTAAAACAACTCGATTGACTCCAAGTTTTTGAAAAAAATCAATTGCCTCAGGGTTTGCAACAGATTCTTGAGTAGATACATGGGCCTCCATATGAGTATTTTCTATAACGAGCTTTAAAATATAGATGCTAGATGCAATAATACAGTCTACTCCTGCAGCCTCTAAAGCCTTTAAATATTCTAAGATTTCATCTGTATCGGCCTCATGCATTACGATATTACAGGTTACATGTATCTTTGCTCCATGCTTATGAGCAAAAATGCAGCCTTCCTTAATATCCTCTATTGTGAAATTTGATGCTCTACTTCTAAGTGAGAATCTAAGTCCACCAATAAATACAGCATTCGCTCCATAAAGGATGGCAACCTTTAGTTTTTCTAAATCTCCTGCAGGAGCTAATAATTCATATTTACTCATAGCTTTAGCTCCTCCTTTTGGTATACAGAATCCTTATAGGCAAAGCCTTTATTCGTATTT
>JAFPSY010000069.1:0-8218 GCA_017413585.1 Acholeplasmatales bacterium | reverse complement strand
TAAGCCAGTATTCCTAATGTCTCCACTTTCTGTATCTACCTATTTAGCGAATATGCCAAATATGTTTGATTGCGTCATCTTTGATGAGGCATCTCAAATCTTTGCCTGTGATGCCTTAGGCTCTATTTATAGAGGTAAGCAATGTATCATCATAGGTGATGATAAGCAAATGCCACCATCGAATTTCTTTATGGCACAGCTAGATGATAATTCTGGTACAGATGAGGAATTAGAATATGACCTAGAATCTATTTTGGATAAGGCTATGGCAACCTTCGAAACCATTGCCCTAAAGTGGCATTATAGAAGTAGAAGTGAGGAATTAATTACCTTCTCGAATAATGCATTCTATGCCGATAAGCTAATTACTGTTCCGACTCCAAGAATTCACTCTACTGGCTTTGGTGTTGATTTTTATTATGATCCTGAGGGTAGATATAATACCCAAACGAGAACGAATATTTTTGAGGCAGCAAAGGTTGCAAAGATGGTTATTGAGCATTATAAGAATAGTGATAAATCTTTAGGTGTCGTTGCCTTCTCCTCAAGCCAGGCAGATGAAATTCAGCGTGAGCTTGATAAGCTAATTAAGGATGATCCATCCTTGAAGAAATATTTCCAAGAGGATATTGATGAGCCATTCTTTATTAAGAATCTAGAAACTGTGCAGGGTGATGAAAGAGATAGAATTATCTTCTCAATATGCTATGCATATAACGAGGATGGTAAATTCATGCAAAGATTTGGTCCATTAAATGTTAAGGGTGGAGAAAGAAGATTAAATGTTGCGGTAACTAGAGCGAAGTATAATGTATCTATTGTATCCTCTATTAGATATACAGATATTAAAACAAATACAAGCTCAAAGGGTGCTTTACTATTAAGAGATTACCTTGAATTTGCTGAAAATGTTGTTGCAGCAAAGAATTATACAGAGGAATCGAATGGTATTATAAGATCCGTTCAGGAATACCTAGAATCCTTAGGCTATACGGTTTTACCTCAGTATGGCTCTAGTGCATTTAAGGTTGACCTTGCGGTTAAAAAGGATGAGGATTTCATTATGGCCATTATGATTGATGGTAAGAGTGAATATTCCGATAATGTTACAGATACCTATAGACTTGAAAAGCTATTGCTTGAGCGTCAGGGCTGGAAATATTTTAAGCTTTTCGCAACCAATTGGGTAGAAAACCAAGAGGCAGAAAAGGAAAGATTATTCGATGCGTTAACGCATGATGAGGATGAGGCTACCGATGCAATTACCGTTAAGATGCATGATAGTGATGAAGAGGTAGATACCTATTTAAGAGAGGATAATACAGTAGATGTAGATGATTTCAACTTCGAAAGCTATAGAAGGTTAGATTTATTTACATCAAGAAAATCTCTTCAAAAGGGTATAGGACCTTTAGTTGAGGCATTAATTGGTGCTGAAGGACCAATTCATAGAGAATATCTTTATAAGAGAGTTGCAAATATTATGGAAAAGGAAAAGCCAAATAAGGAAATTAAAACACAGGTGGATGATAATATTCCAGCTAAGGTTTTAAGAATGGGCGATTTCTTTATGAATTATGATCAAATGAGTAAAATTAAGCTAAGACTTAATTCAGACCGTGAGGCAAACCAAATTTATGTAGATGAATATATGGATGGTATTATTGGTGTTGTAACAAAACAAAATGGTATTACAGTCCAAGGCTGCTATAAAACCTTAGTTCAGATTTTAGGCTTTGATAAGGTTGCGGCATCGACAAGAAAAATACTTGATGAAGCACTAGAATCCTTAATTCACAATAAGAGAATCGAAAGAAGAGTAGATAATTTATATCTAATCGTTTAAGAGGAGGATTATATCCTCCTTTTTCTTGTAGAATAGTGCTAAATTCAGTATAATAGTAAGAAAATGAGGGATATTATGGAAAATTATTTTGCTTATTATAAGGGTTATAAAGAAAATAAGAATATAAGAAATACAAATCCAATTTTGGTTTTAGCTATTACTATATTACTCCTATTAACCTTAGCTTCAGGCCTCTTAGGTATTATCCTTAGCTTAGCTAAGGGGAAAAGCTTTAGTGAAATATTTAGCTTAGCCCCTATTTTGGTTATTATGACATTTTTATCCATGCTTCTTGTAATACCAAATTTTCTATTTTATTTATATTTAATAAAAAGTAAAAAAGAGAAGGCTACATGGAAGAATATTAAGGTATATTTAGAGAATAATGAGGAAATTAGCATACAGTCTAAGATAGATCAAGATATCCTTTATTTAAAAACATGGAAGATAATTTCTATTCGTAAAGAGGATATAGAAGAAATTATAAGAGAGGATAAAATCAAAATGATTTTTCATTTTGATAAGGAATATTATATTTTATTTAATGCTATCGATTTTGATGCATTAAATTTTGGGAGGTGTTTTTCTTGAATTTAGAGAAGGAAAAGAAAAAAGAGCTTAAAAGACAGGAGCGTCTTGAAAGAAAATCCTTAAAATTACAAAAAAAGGATGATAAGAAAGCCTATAAGGCTCATGAAAAGGTCTATATTGAAGAAGAAAAGGAAGAAAGAAGAAATGCTCCACTAACGGAAAGAGAGCTTGAAATTAGAAGAAAAAATGAAGCTCCAAAAAGAAGCGTGCTAGAGGAAATCGGTAATTCCGTTTCTCATGGCTTAGGTGCAGTATTCGGTATTGTTGCCTTAGTATTAATGCTTTTTAAAAGTGATACACCAATGAAGATTACAGGATCCATTGTATATGGTACATCTATGATTATCATGATGCTTATGAGCTGCCTATATCATGCTTGGAAGCATGGACTTAGAGTAAAAAGATTATGGAGAAGATTTGATTATTCCTCCATCTATTTACTGATTGGTGGTACATTTGCACCACTACAGTTAGTTGAGCTTGGACAAAACCAAAATCAGCCACTTTGGGCTTGGATTTGGTTTGGTGTAATGTGGGGGCTAATTATCGTTGGTATTACCTTTGTATCTATTTTTGGTCCAGGAAGAACAAAGGCAATTAATTTCCCGCTATATTTTATTATCGGCTGGAGCGGGGTTATGTTCATTCCCGGCTGGTGGCAGTATAACCAGGCAATTCTTTGGTGGATTTTAGGCGGTGGAATTGTGTATTCCCTAGGTATGATTCCATTCGTATTAAAGAAGGTACCGGCAGCGCATTTTATTTTCCATTTATTTGTGGTTGCAGGCGCAATTACACAATTTATTGGTATTTATACCTGTGTATATATGTGAGGTTTTTTATGAGTTTAGTAGAAGAAGCTTACGAATTTGCAAAAAAAGCCCACGAGGGGCAAAAAGATTTTGCAGGAAATGATTATATAACACATCCTATTTTTGTTGCAGAGCATTTAGATAGCGATATATTAAAGATATGTGGATATCTACATGATACGGTTGAGGATACAAATGCTACCTTAGAGGAAATAGATAAAATCTTTGGTAGTGAGGTTATGAGCGCTATAGATGCACTTACGAAAAGAGATGGTGAGGATTATTTAGGATATATCGAAAGATTAATGAAAAATCCTATTGCCATATCTGTTAAAAGAATGGATTTAATTCACAATATGGATTTATCTAGAGTACCTAACGTTTTAGGTAAGGATTTATTTAGAATAGAGAATAAATATAAGCCTGCCTATAGAATGATTACAGGACATAATTTATTGTTATCTGAACAGCTAGACACTAAATTATCTGATTATGAATTACGTCATTTATTATTTAATATCTTATCGAAAAGATTGAAATTTGAAAGAATAGATTCCAATATTGAATATATCCTAAAGGGATATTCCAATGCAATTTCAGATCCTTTAAGGGCTTATATTGAAGGAGTATTAAAAGATGAAATATTATGCGATTAAGGATGATGTTAACCATGAAATTGTAGATTCATGGGATTTATGTAAGGAGCATTTAAAGAATTATACAAAGCCACAATATAAATCCTTTAAGAGTCTAGAAGAGGCAGAGGCCTTCATAAATGATGAAATTCTAGATGATAATATAACTGCCCCAAAGGCCTATATTGATGGATCCTTTGATAGTAAAACGAATGCATATTCCTTTGGTGGAGTTTTAATTATTGATGGTAAGGAATATCCATATAAAAAGAAATTTGAACCAGATGAATATTCCTCCTTAAGAAATGTTGCAGGAGAAATTCAAGGGGCAGGCTTTATTATTGCATATGCCGTAAAAAAGGGCATAAAGGAATTACATATTTTTTATGATTATTTAGGCATTGAAAAATGGTTTACTCATGAATGGAAGGCCAATAGTAAAATTGCGATTGATTACCAATTATTAGCGGAAAGAGTAAAGGATAGAATTAAGGTATATTTCCATAAGGTAAAAAGCCATACGAATAATCATTATAACGATTATGCAGATAAGCTTGCAAAGGAAGCATTAGGACTATAGACGGTATATCCGTCTTTTGTTTTTAAAGTAAATCATATATAATATATATGACTTTTTAAGGAGGGCTACATATGTTTAAGATATCATCCAAATATATGCCAACAGGAGATCAGCCAGAGGCAATTGATTCCATTGTTGAAAAATTTAATCATGGCGAAAAAAGACAAACCTTGCTTGGTGTTACTGGATCTGGTAAAACCTTTACTATGGCTAATGTCATTAAACGTATTGGGAAGCCAACCTTAGTTTTAGCACATAATAAAACATTAGCAGGACAGCTATATAATGAATTTAAGGATTTATTTCCAGAAAATCATGTAGAATATTTTATTTCCTATTATGATTATTATCAGCCAGAGGCTTATGTAGTATCCTCAGATACCTATATAGAAAAGGATGCTCAAATCAATGATGAAATTGATGAGATGAGGCATGCGGCAACAGCGGCATTAATGGATTATAAGGATGTTATAGTTATTGCATCAGTATCCTGTATTTATGGTATAGGTGATCCTAGTGATTATAAGGATTCTATGCTATGCATAAGGGTTGGTGAATCCTACCCTAGAAAGAAGCTTTACCAAAGGCTTGTGGAAATGCAATTTGAAAGAAATGATTTCGAATTTAAAAGAGGAACATTCAGATATCGTGGAGATGTACTAGAAATCATTCCACCATCAGAGCATTCTAAGGGAATAAAAATTGAATTCTTTGATGATGAGGTTGAGCGTATTCGTACCTTCGATTGTGTGACTGGTAAAGCAATTGAGGATGTAATGTTTGCTAATGTATTTGCAGCAACGCACTTTGTTACGAATAAGAATAAGCTCGAAGAGGCTTTAAGACGAATTAGAGAAGAGCTTAAGGTGACGAAGGAAAAATTTATTATGGAAGGAAAGCCACTTGAGGCAGAAAGAATTGAGCAAAGAACAAAATACGATTTGGAAATGCTTGAACAAACGGGTAGTTGTAGTGGTGTTGAAAATTATTCAAGGCATTTAGCCTTACGAGGGGAAGGGGAAACTCCTGCAACCTTACTCGATTTCTTTCCTGATGATTTTTTACTTATTGTCGATGAATCCCATGTTACGCTTCCTCAGGTAAGGGGTATGTATAATGGAGATAGAGCGAGAAAAATGAATTTAGTAAATTATGGATTCCGTCTTCCTAGTGCACTAGATAATAGACCCTTAAAATTTGAGGAATTTGATGCAAAGCTAGATAAGGCACTCTTCGTTTCTGCAACTCCTGCAGAATTTGAATCAAAATACCCAATTACAGAGCAAATCATAAGACCTACAGGATTATTAGATCCAATTATTGAGATTAGAAAAACCCTAGGTCAGGTTGATGATATCTATGCAGAAATTATAGAGCATGCAAAAAAGAATGAAAGAGTATTAGTTACAACCCTTACGATTAAGATGAGTGAGGATTTAACGGATTATTTAAAGAAAATGGGATGCAAGGTTGCATACCTACATTCCGAAATTAAAGCGTTAGAGCGTCTTGAAATTTTAAGAAGCTTAAGAGAAGGTAAGTATGATGTCTTAGTAGGTATTAATCTATTAAGAGAGGGTCTAGATTTACCTGAGGTTTCCCTGGTTTGTATTTTAGATGCGGATAAGCAAGGATTTTTAAGAAGTGAAAGAAGCTTAATTCAAACGATTGGTAGAGCGGCAAGAAATGCAAATGGTAGGGTAATCCTTTATGCTGATACGATTAGTGATGCTATGAGAGTTGCTATTGATGAAACAAAAAGAAGAAGAACAATTCAAAATAACTATAATGTCGAGCATGGAATTACTCCAAAAACAATTATTAAGGAAATTCCTAAGTCATTAACAGTTAAGAAAATGGATGGGATCGATGAAGCAATTTCAAATGAATACCATAAGAATATGACTAAGGAAGAAAAGGAATATTTAATTTTAGAATTAGAAGAGGAAATGAAGGCCTATGCAAAGGATTTAAATTTCGAAGCAGCAGCCCAAATAAGAGATGCTATTTTAGAGCTTAAGGCTCAAAAATAAAGTGGAGGTACTTATGGAAGTTGGTAGAGTCTATAAGGTATTAATAGAAGATTATGACATGAATGGCTATGGCGTATGCCATATTGAGTCAAAAGTCGTTTTTGTTATTGGTGCTCTAAAAGGGGAAACCGTAACAGCAAAAATTGAAAATATCCATAAAAAATATGCTTTTGCAAGCATTCAAGATATATTAATTCCATCCTCTGACAGACAAACCCCTGAATGTCCATATTATGAGATGTGCGGTGGGTGTGATATGATGCACATAAAATATGAGGTAGAATGTATGATTAAGGAAGGAAAGCTAAAGCAAACCTTCCGTAAGTTTAAGGATGTTGAATTTCACCCTATTATTTCTGCAAGAAAAACCCTAGGGTATAGAAATAAGGTAATGATGCCATTTGCAGTGGATGCGGATTTAGATACCATTTATGGCTTCTTCGAAAAGAAAAGTCATAGAATTGTACCCATTGATCAGTGTATTATTTCAGATGATATCACAAATGATATCATTTATTATATCAATCGTTTTTTAAATATATTCCATGTGAAGATTTATGATGAGGATACACATAAGGGATTATTTCGTGAGGTAATGATTCGTCATACAGCAACAAATGAATATATGGTTGTCATTGTTGCAACGCATGATTATGATTTTAGTGTTTTAGTAAAATATTTAGTTGAAGAATTTAAATGTATTAAATCCATTTATTTAAATATAAACCCAGAAAAAACAAATGTAGTACTAGGAAATAAATATAAGCTATTATATGGTAATCCTGTAATTATAGAAGATATATTAACTCATAAATTTCAAGTATCTCCACAATCCTTTATGCAGGTCAATCATGACCAATGCGAAAGACTATATGCAGAAGCATTACGTCTTGCAGATTTAAGAAATGATATGACCGTGATTGACGCATACTGTGGCATGGGCTCCATAACATTAAATATTGCAAGAAGAGTAAAAAAGGTATATGGTATTGAAATTGTTCCATCTGCAATAGAAAATGCAAAGGAAAACATGAAGCTTAATAATATTTCAAATGCAGAATTTATTTGTGGTCCATGTGAGGACGAGATTATAAAGCTTGTAAATAAAGAAAAAATTGATGCTATATTTTTTGATCCACCTAGAAAAGGCTGTGATCAAAAGTTTTTAGATACTGTCATACAAATGAAAATTCCACAAATTATATATATATCTTGTAATGTTGCAACATGTGCAAGAGACTGTACATATCTAGAGGAAAATGGCTATAAGGTAATGGAGGCTACTCCAGTTGATTTGTTCTCTAGAACCTTACATGTTGAAACTGTTTGTTTGCTGACAAAGAAATAGTCTAAAATAGCTAAAAATAGGGTCAAAATGGCATATTTTAAGGCATTTTCATCTTATTTTGGATAATTGGAGTTTGTAGCGATTCAATCGATATTCAAAGTTTGTCAGCATTTAAGTAGTTTCAGTTTAGGGTTGTAACTAGAAAACGAGATGTTTTAGGAAACAGATTTTAGGCATTTGTCAGCACTAAAACTCTATTTTTATAGTTTCAACTATATTGAGCATAAAAACATATCAGCCAAAAACAAAATATATAAAAATGCTCAAATGTATTAAATGATTGTCCTCAAATGTGTTAAAATTCATTGAAGTAAGACGGAGTTTTAGTTATTCCGATTGGATGTTTGAAAGATTAATTTAGGAGTATAAGTAT
>JAFPSY010000068.1:0-7759 GCA_017413585.1 Acholeplasmatales bacterium | reverse complement strand
GTATTTTGGAATTTAGAACAAAATATATATTCTTTGAAGATGGAACGCATGAGGATCATGTAGAAACTATAGAAATATATAGTTAGATAGATAATTTTTAAATCTCTTAAAGTTTAAATTTGGTTAAAACTTTAGGGGATTTCTTTTTTTTATATATATTTTTGTTTATAATAATATAGATGAAGGTGTAATTATGAAATTCTTTAATAATGAGAAAAAAGAAGAAAATAAAATAAAAACCTATGATATCGATGGCTATGATCAGGATGGCTATAACAAAGAAGGCTATGACCGCTTTGGCTATAATAAGGATGGCTTTAATAAGGAAGGCTATAATAAAATGGGCTATAACCGTGATGGCTTCGATAGAAATGGCTACAACCGTGATGGCTATGATATAGAAGGCTTAGATATGTATGGCTTTAATAGGGATGGCCTAGATAAGCTAGGCTATGATCGCTTTGGCTATAATAAGGATGGCTATAATAAATATGGCTATGACAAATATGGCTTTAATATAGAGGGCTATAATGCCTTAGGGTACGATAAGGATGGCTTCAATAAGGAAGGCTATAATAAGGATGGTATTCATAAAAGCCAAATAAAGAAGAAAACCTATGATTCCTTAGGCTTTGATGAAGAAGGCTATAATAAATACGGGTTTAATAAGGAAGGCTTTAATAGAAAAGGCTATAATGCAGAAGGCTATGATAAATATGGCTATAATGCACAAGGCTTTAATAAGGATCATATGCATAAAAATGGTACCCTATATGATGAAGAGGGATATGATTTTAATGGCTTTAATAAGGAAGGCTTTAATAGAGCGAAATATAATAGGGAGGGTATTCATGAAAGTATTGTTCCTATAAGAGAGGAATTTAGAGCCTTAGCAAAGAAAAATATTGGCAAAATACTATTCCACGATAAATTTGGGGAAGGTAAAATTGTATCGATTACTCCTAAGGAGGATTATAAAAGCGGATATTTTAAGGTTTTATTTTCTCATGGAATAGAAAAGGAATTTCTATTCCCTTCTGCCTTAAATAATTTCTTTACAGAAAATGATTTTTTAAATAAGCCTATAGAGGAATTAAATTATAGTGAAAGAGAATTTGTTAAGGAAAGAAATTATTTATCCTTAGTAGAAAATAAATTAAATGAATTATCGAATATAGAATATAAAGCAAAAACTATCGTAAGAGATACCTCATGGAATAATCCTTATGATGAGGATTATGACCCTCAAGAGACAGAGGATTATTTTTACAATAAATCCATGAAGGATTATTGGAATAAGGTAGCCTTATCTCCATTCTTTGGAAGTATTATGATTAAGGATAAGTCCTATTATATTGGTAAGGATGCAATTCCAGGTTTTGTATATGATTGGAGAAGTGAAGAAGCATCTCCATATTATATGTATACATCCTTGACTGAATCAGATTTAGATATAAAATTAGTAAGAAATCATACGATTGAATATAAAAGATATAAAAGCTTTATGGATTTATTTAATAAATTAAATCCAAAGAATTCCAATATTGTTTCTTCAGATGAATATTTAAATCAAATATTAAAGGATCAAAGATTATCTAAGGAAACCCATGAAATTATTCATTCGATTCAGAATAAGCAATTTGAAATTATTTCGAATTTAAATAATGAAAATATCTTAGTGAATGGATGTGCTGGGTCTGGTAAGACTATGATTCTATTCCATAAGATTGCCTATATGGCATTTCATAAAAAGGATTTTAATCCGAATGATGTATTAGTTATATCTTCGAATATCTTATTAAAAAGAGAAGGAGATTTATTAGCTAGAGAATTAAAGCTCGATAGAATTAGAAATTATAGCTTAGAGGGATTCTATGATTCCTTATTAAATTCAATTACAAAGCAATATGATTTAAATGTAGATTATAGCTTTAATGCTATACAAAAAAGAAATCCTAAAATCTATAATAAGGATTTCCTAAATGAATTAAATTTAGATTTTTTTGAATGTTTAAATGATTCCTCTAAGATAGATACTTTAGTTTCAAATAATTTAAAATTAAAGGAAAATATATTCATAAATAAAGATTCTATAGAGGATATAATCAAGATATTCTCTAAAATACCTTTTATGAATTTAATTCAGGAATTTAAAAATAATGATTTATTAAGGATTAAATCCGTATTTAAGGATAATATAGAATATAATCAAAAGGGAGATTTATTAAAGAATTATACAAATAGAAATCTATTTATAGAATACTTAAATAAGGATTCTGATTTAATCCATAAGATTTATGCATATATAAGCTATAATAAAGAAATTAAGAATTATAATTTATTTAAGGAAGGAAAGCTTCCTTCCTATAAATTAACTATAGCATCCCTTTATTTAAATTCTTTAATTAAAGATTCCTATAATCGAATAGATTATAAATTCCTATTGTTATATTTAATAAAAGATTTAAATATAGAATATCCATTTACAACGACTATATTTATTGATGAATATCAAAATTATTCTAGAGTGGAATTTGAGCTAATTAAGGATATTTATCCTTATGCATGCTATAATTTCTTTGGTGACCTAAAGCAAAGAATTGATGCCTCTGGCATAAATTCTACTCTTGAGGTTCCTTTCCTATTTAAGGAATATGTTTTAAATGTAAATTATAGATCCTCTAAGGAGGTATGCTGGTATTTAAATAAGAAATTTGATACCAATATGCAGCCTATAGGAGTTTATGGTAGGGCAGAGGAATTAGGTATAGATCATTTACTTACGATTGATGAGGAGAAGGATCGATGTGCATTAATTGTTAAGGATTTTAGCTATACCAAAAAGCTTAAGACAAAGAATAAATGTAAATTTATTAATGTTTTAAAAAAGGATAAAATTGATAGAGATTATATTAATATTTTATTAGTAGATGATGTAAAGGGACTTGAATTTGAAAAGGTTTATGTATATCCTTTAGGTATGAGTAAGGAAGAGGAATATTTAGCCTCCTCTAGAGCCTTGAGGCATTTGGTTGTTTTAAAGGAGTGATTGTATGGCACATATTTTAAATTTAGAAGAATTTGAAAAGGCCTATAAATTCTTTGGCTGTAGGCTTTATAAAATGGAAGTAGAATATCCTAGTGTTTATGATGACATGAAGAATTTAAATGTGTCAGATTCTAATCTTAAAAAATGGAATGAGGAATATGTATTAAAGGATATAGAATCCTTTGATAAAGAGAATTTAGATTCTATTCATACAATTAAAAGAGATGTCTTTATTCCTGTAGATTATTCGATTACAAAAAAATTATTCTTAAATTTTAAAGAAATTCTAGATATAGATAGTATATCTACTATAGATAAGCTTGAATGCTTATTGGATATTCATTTTAGCCTATATCCAGGGCAGCAGGCTCCATTTAGTGGGTTTATGGGTTTAGCTGTATATAATAATGATTTCGAATTATTAAATGAAATGAGAGAAATGTATATAAATTTATTAATGGAATCTAAGCCTAAGGATGGCATAGATTCCTATAAGATATTTATTATTTTTTCTCTAGCCTATGAGCTGGATTATAGATTAGATGAATTAAATAAGAAATATGCCACAAGAGCGAAAAAGGCCTTCCAAGATGATATAGAGGATGGTGAATCCTTATGGCCTATGGTATGTTATTTAACAGGTATAGCTGTAGAAGAGAATTATAGAAATGCTTACAGAGCATTAAAGCTTACCTATGATAAATACCATGAGATTAGTGATGATTTTATTAATTATTTATCCTTCATTAATTTCATTGCGAAAAGAAATTATACTCCAGATGATGTATTAAAGCTAGAATCCTTAGAGAAGAGAGAATCTATGCCAGAGCTTGAGGAAAAGATAGGCTTATATCCTGGAGAAATTTAAGATTTGTATTAGCAGCTTCAGAAATATGAATTCTGAGGCTGTTTTAATGTTATAATGGCGTTCCCGATGCGATTTGAGGCACGACACTCGCTTATGAGTTAAGACATTATGCTTGAATATCTTGTATATCTTCCATATCTTGCATATTTTCGTTTAATATCTTGTATATCTCTCGATTTCTTTCTCAGAAACTTGGTGTAATATTTATGTATAATTTTGTGATGTAAATTATGTAAATTTATTTAATGGCATATTTTAAATGCAGGTAATCCATTTTCTTTAATTTCAATAATTAATGATTTAGTAGTATTTTTTGATTTGGAATTTGTTTTTTAAATAGTGACAAGAGAAGCACCTTTGACTATAATCAAATTGAAATTGAGAATAGTCGGAGGTGGTATGAAAGATATCATAAAAAGTCCGGTTTTTGCAAATATAAGGATATAAAATATTCCGGTTTTTGCAAATTTGTGCATATAAAATATTCCGGTTTTTGCAAATATATGTTGAAAGGTAAGGATTTTAATATATAATATTAAATAGGAGATGATGCTCAATGTTTAAAAGGAAAATATATGATTCGTTATTAGAATGGAAAAAAACTTCTAATGGTAGTACTGCTTTATTAATTGAAGGGGCAAGAAGAATAGGTAAATCTACAATTGCTGAATTATTTGGTGCTAATGAATTTCCTGCATATAAATTGATTGATTTTTCTATATATGGAGATGAATTTAAAGAAATTTTTGCAAAGTTATCTAATATAGAGGATTTTTTTAGTGAATTATTTTTGAAACTTGGAATGTCTAAACTGCCAAATGGGAGTTTAATAATATTTGATGAGGTTCAATTTTTTCCTCTTGCTAGACAGGCGATTAAACATTTAGTAAAAGATGGAAGATATTATTATATTGAAACTGGTTCCTTAGTTTCTATAAAGGAAAATACACAAGATATATTGATACCATCTGAAGAAGAATCTGTTTCAATGTATCCGATGGATTATGAGGAATTCTTGTGGGCTTTAGATTTAGAATATGAAGCGAGCGAGTTAAGAAAATCATATGACAATAGAAAACCTATGAGTCTAAGTGCTCATCAGTTATTGATAAAGCATTTTAGAACATATTTAGCAGTTGGAGGAATGCCTCAAGCTGTTGATACCTATATAAAAACAAAAGATTTTTATAAAGTTGATAAGAGTAAAAAGAATATTATTAAATTATATGAGGAAGATTTAAAGAAGATTGATAATAAGTATGGGACAATTTGTTACAATGTGTGGTCAAGAATACCATCAATGCTATCAACACAGTCCTCTAGATTTATTGTTTCTAGCTTAGACACTAGAAGTGATTCGATATTGTTTACTAATACCATGGATAAACTTATAGAGTCTAAGATGGTTTTGCCAATTTATAAGTGTAATGAACCAACAGGTGGATTCAAATTAACAAAGAATGAAGACTACTTTAAACTATATTTTTCCGATGTGGGTTTATTTACTTCAATCATATATCCTAATAATATTGTTGATTCACAGGATGTTTATCAACGATTAATCTTGGATAAATTATCTACAAATCTTGGGATGCTATTTGAAAATGCTACTGCACAATGCTTATACGCATTGGGATTTGCTCCTTATTATTATTTTTGGTATGAAGAAAAAACAAAGTATGAAATCGATTATTTAATTTATAATAGGGGAAAAGTAATTCCATTTGAAGTTAAATCTAATAAAACATCATCTAAGAAATCAATAGAAATGTTTAAAAATAAATATTCTAAGGTTGTTGGCGAAAGATATTTTATTAAGTCAAAGCCTTTAAAGTATGAAGATAATACTACAATTTTACCGTTTTATATGTTATTTTGTTTTAAATAGTAATAAAAGAAAATACAGCTTCAGAGCAAAATTCTGAAGCTGTTTTAATTACTTATTTGGCCCCCGAGCGGGAATCGAATCCACAACTGACCCTTAGGACGCAAGAAAAAATGACAAAATAGCTTTTATAGTGCCAAATGTCTTCCATAGGTTATATAACTTCTTGTATAATGTCCGATTAAAGCGACACCTTGTATAACATCCATATCTTTTATTTCATTTTGGTGGAACATTTGTTTGTGGAAAATTCATCGTCTTTGTAGGCCCTTCTGGATGTGGTAAGTCTACTACATTAAGAATGATTGCAGGACTTGAGGAAATCTCTACAGGAGATTTATACATTGATGGTGAATTAATTAACAATGTAGCCCCTAAGGATAGAGACATAGCTATGGTTTTCCAAAGCTATGCCTTATATCCGCAAATGACAGTTTATAAAAACATGAGCTACGCATTACAGCTAAGAAAGGTAGATAAGGAAGAAATCGATATAAGAGTTCGAGAGGCTGCAAGAATTTTAAAGCTTACTCCATACCTAGAAAGAAGACCTAGAGCCTTATCTGGTGGACAGCGTCAAAGAGTAGCCTTAGGTAGAGCTATCGTAAGAAAGCCTAAGGTATTCCTAATGGATGAGCCATTATCTAACCTTGATGCAAAGCTAAGAGTAGCCATGAGAAGTGAAATCGTAAGAATTCACGAAGAGGTTGGCGCAACAACAATCTATGTTACCCATGACCAAATTGAGGCGATGACTATGGCATCTAGAATTGTTGTAATGAAGGATGGCTTCATTCAACAAATTGGTAAGCCAAATGAAATCTATAGACATCCTGCCAATATGTTCGTTGCAGGCTTCATTGGTACTCCAGCTATGAATTTCTTACATGGAGAAATTACAGACCATGATACATTTAAAATTGATGATACAAAGTTTGAGATTAGATTAACACTAGATCAGCAATTATTACTTAAGAATTATGTTGGTAAGAGAATTGTTTATGGTATTCGACCAGAAAATTTAATCTATGAAAAGATGGAGCATTTTGATGAGCTTAAGGATTATGTATTTGAATATACATCTACAGGCTGTGAGCTATTAGGTGATATTATTAATGTTCATGGTAGAATTGAGGAAAATCCAGTAATTCTAAAGACTCCAAGTATTTATAATATTCCAAATAATTCTACAGTAAGAGTTGCAATCAACCCTGAATTTGCTGTTTTCTTCAATGAAACTACAACGAAGGCAATTACACCTAACAACAACCAATATGAAGAGGTTGAAAGAAGTGGTGCCTTATATGATGATAATATTACCATCGTAGAAGAAGAAAAGACTGGTATTGTTAATTTCATTAAAAAAACAATTAAGAAAGTTACAAACAAAAAAGAAGATAATAAAGAAGAAGTAAAAGAAGATAGTGAAGAATAATCTTCTAGAAATAGGTGGCATATGATTTTATGTATTGGTGAAATATTAGCAGATATGATAGGAAAGCACGAGCAAGGCACTACCGTTTACGAAAGATTTGCAGGTGGAGCTCCATTTAATGTCGCTGTAGGTATTGCAAACCTAGGTGCAGAGGTTGGCTTCATTGGTGCCGTTGGTAATGACCTCATTGGAAAATTCTTGAGTGACTTTGCAGCTAAGAAGGGGTTAACCTTTAAAGATATAACTATAGATCCAATCCATAATACAACACTAGCCTTTGTAGAAAATGATAGTGATGGAGAGCGTAGCTTCTGTTTTTATAGAAAGAATACTGCAGATTATCATATTCCACTAAAATCCTTAGAAAAGATTAAAGATTCCAATATCATAGCATTAGGCTCTCTAATGCTATCAGAAAAGGAAGGTATTCATGTTGCCGATAAGGTCTTAGAATTAACAAAGAAATATAATAAAATATTAAGCTTTGATGTCAATTATAGAGATGATATTTATGCATCTAAG
>JAFPSY010000067.1:0-5290 GCA_017413585.1 Acholeplasmatales bacterium | reverse complement strand
TGCGTTATGGCACCTGCCTTCGGTGTGTTTGATTTTGTTCGTGTAGGACCATCTGTAACAACAGAGTGGGATGATTCATGGCTAATGAGAAAAATGCACCGTGAAAGAAATTCTACAAAGCATACAATCTTAAATACAATTTCTCGTTCCATTTTCAATGGTAGAGTATTCTTAAATGATCCAGATGTATTCCTATTAAGAAGGGATATTGGATTAAGCTATGATCAAAAGAAGTCTCTAGCAACTATCAATGCATTATTTGGTTCTGTTTTAACGACTTCAGATGATATCACAACATATGATAGATTATATCCAAATTATGATAAAAAGGCTGCTGCAATTCTAGAAGAAACCCTAGATATTGCACATTCAGCAGAAAATGTTTCCTTTAGAAAGAAAGGAAGCTTAATTGAAATCTCTTATGATTTAAAGGATAGAACACATGTATTAAGCTATGATCCTGAAACAGGAATCAGTAAAGAGATTTAAAAACTAAAAGGGGTAAAATATATGAAATTAACATATTCTATAAAGGGAGTTCTCTTTCAAACCGATGTATCCAATGAGGTTGTTGAAATCAATGTAGTTACCAAGCAAAATAGAACTACAGTTGTATTAAAAGCTAAAAAAGATATTAAAATTGAATCTGCAGAAATCCTAGAGCCATATACATATAATCCAGATGATTTAATCTTTGTTAATGGCTATCAATCTTGGACAGACACAAAGGAATTTACTGTAAAAGAGAATTTAAAAAATATTTACAAGATGCCAAAGTTCTTAGTAAATATGTTCGCTTTTGATAAATATGGTGATGCTCCTTTCAAAAAATACCGCAAGGGTGTATTACATGGATTTGATTATTCCTACATTCGTGGTAAAAAGCCATTATTTATTGGAACATACAATTCCAAAAATGCTTATTTAATTGTTAACCATGAAATAAAGAACAACCAGATTGTTTTAGAAGCAGATTGTAAAATCTCTTTAAATCAGGATGAGGAATTTACCATCTTTGATTATGCAATGGTATATGGTGATTTAGATACAACACTTAAGGCATTCTTCCCTAAGAAGATGAATGAGAAGAATATCTTTGGATATACATCTTGGTATAACCATTACCAAAATATTACAGAATCTATTATTTTAGATAATCTTGCAAATATTGACCCTAGATTTGATTTATTCCAAATTGATGATGGATATGAGCAATTTGTTGGAGATTGGCTAAAGGTAGATAAGGTTAAATTCCCTAATGGACTTGATGGAATTTGTAAGCAAATTCTATCTAAGAACGTTACTGCAGGTATTTGGCTTGCGCCATTCGTTGCAGAGGAAAAGAGTGATTTATTTAAGGATCATCCAAATTGGTTCTACAAGGATAAGGATGGTAATCCTGTAAAATGTGGATCCAACTGGAGTGGATTCTATGTATTAGATATTTATAATGAGGAAGCAAAGGCTTATATTGTTGAATGCTTAAATCATTATAAGGAAATGGGCTTTAGATTCTTTAAGCTAGATTTCTTATATTCTGTTGGAATGATTGAAAGAGAGGATAAGACTAGAGCTCAAATTACTGAGGATGCATATAACATTATTGTAGATACATTAAAGGATTGCCAGGTTTTAGGCTGTGGTGCAATCTTATCTAATTCTGCAGGTAAGTTTACTTATTTAAGAATTGGACCAGATGTATCCTTAATATTTGATGATGTTTGGTTTATGAAATTCTTCCATAGAGAAAGAATTTCTACTAAGGTAACATTACAAAATACAATCTATAGATCTATTTTTGCAAGAAGCCTATTCCTAAATGACCCAGATGTATTCTTATTAAGAGACAATAATATTAGCCTATCTTTAGAACAAAGAGAGGCCCTAGCTACAATTAATGCATTATTCGGTAATGTATTAATGACATCAGATAATCCAGGAGATTATGATGATGCAAGAAAGGAAATATTAAATAGAATTCTACATATCAATCATGATGCAACAGATAGAAGATATAGTAGAAATGGAGATTTCATTAATATTTCTTATATGCTCGATGATGAAGAAATTCATAAGGTATATGATACAAAACGAGGTGTTTTCAATGACTGATAAGACAAGTGTAATTTTTGGCAATCCAATTGACAAAAAAACAATTAAAAAGGCTATCAAATCAAAAAATAAATTTGTAAAGAAGTATGGTGATGATTCTAAGGTAGAATATAAGCTTGGATTTGAACCAATTCCTACATTAGATTATATGGGATGCCAAAACCTCGTATTTAAGGATAAGGTAGAGGATTTAGGAGAAAAGCCATTAATCGTTGGAAATATCCGTATGGGCTTTGGTCACTATAGAATTTCTATTGCGATGGCATCCTGTGCAAAAGCACTAGGCTTTACACCATATTGGTTAAATTTAGCTGGCTTTGATGCAACAGGATCTAAGATGATTCAAGAACAAAATGCCCTATATTCTATGGCATCTCGTCTATCTCAAAAATCTCATTTATTTAATCATTTCTTCTGGGAGCCATTAAATAGTGAGGGCTTCCGTCAAATTACATATAATGCAAAGGACCAAAAGAATTCTGAATTATTAGTTCCAATTATTAATAGCCTACCAAAGGATACTCCATTTATTGCAACACATGTATGGCCAAGCCAGGCTGCCATTCATGCTGGTATGACGCATGTTGTAAATGCAATCCCAGATAACTGGCCTATGGCACTACATTTATCTGAGGGTGCAATTCATACTGTACAAACTCCATTTGCTTATTTTGGTTATAAAATGATGAATGGATTTGCTAAAACTCCACTTAAGGGAATTCCTGAGGGCGAAATCCAAATGGTTGGAAGATATATTGATCATGAGCTATTAGTTAATCTTGAAGAGGACAATCAAAAGAGAATTGAAAGAGTAACTAAGGGTAAGCCTGTAAGAATCCTACTTACTGTAGGTGGAGCTGGCGCTGGCTTTGATATGTTCTTAGCTATGGTTAAGCATTTAATCCCTTATGTAAAGCAAGATAAGGTTGCATTATTCATTAATTTTGGTGATCACCAGGATGTATATGAAAAGATGCAAAAGAAGATTAGTGTAGAGGATAAGACTTATTTCAATAAATATAATGAATTCAAGGAATTTGTTAAAACCTTAAGAAATAATGATGCACATGGCGTATATGCTATATGCAATAATGATATTTTTGAAGCTGTTTATGCAACAAATTTATTAATGCCTGAATGTGATATTTTAGTAACTAAGCCTAGTGAGCTTGCTTATTACCCAATTCCAAAGGTATTCATGAGACATATTGGTGGACATGAGGTATATGGTGCAGTAAACTCAAGTGAGCTTGGTGATGGTACTTTCGAGTGCCCAACAGAAAAAACAGTAAATGCTATGCTTGATCGCTTACTTTCGGATAGCGAATTATTAGTTCATATGTGCAATCGTATTGACGAGTTAAAGAAAACCGGTTATTATGATGGTGCATATAAGTGCGTTAAGCTTGCAGCTGGTATAAAGGAATAAAAAAGAATTACCCGGTATAATGCTGGGTATATCCACATAAGGAAGGGTGAAAATATGATTAATTCTTATATTAATGGTTTAGTGAATTATGCAGTAGAAAAGGGTTTAATTGATGAATGTGATTCTATTTATGCAAGAAATAGAGTTCTAGCATTATTAAAGCTTGATGATTATAAGGAAGAGGATGCCTTAAAGGTAGAGCTATGTGAGCTATTAAAGGGCTTATGTGATTATGCAGTAGAAAAGGGCTTAATCAATGATTCTATTACAGAGCGTGATATCTTCGATACAGAGCTTATGGCTATATTCACAGATAGACCATCCACTTTAATAAAGAAATATAATGAGCTATATAAAAAGGATCCAATGCTTGCAACCGATTGGTATTATAATTTTTCTTGTAATACAAATTATATTAGAAGAGATAGAATTGCTAAGGATGTTAAATGGAAGACAGAAACAGAATATGGTACATTAGATATTACAATTAATCTATCAAAGCCTGAAAAGGACCCTAAGGCTATTGCTGCAATGAGAAATGCAAAGGTAAGCCAATACCCCGCATGTCAATTATGTAAGGAAAATGAAGGATATTTAGGTAGATTAAATCATCCAGCAAGAGGAAATCATAGAATTATTCCACTTTCCATGGAAGGAGAAGATTTCTTCTTACAGTATTCTCCTTATGTATATTACAATGAGCATTGCATTGTATTTAATAAAATACATAAGCCAATGATTATTGATAAGCCAACATTAAGAAAGCTTTTATCCTTTGTAGATTACCTACCACATTATTTTGTAGGCTCTAATGCAGACTTACCTATTGTTGGTGGTTCTATTTTAGCTCACGAGCATTTCCAGGGTGGACATAACCACTTCGCAATGGAGGATGCAAAGCCAATCTATGAATTTACTGTAAAGGGATATCCTAATAGTAAGCTTGCGATTGTAAAGTGGCCATTATCTGTAATAAGAGTTTATTCTAGTAATAAGGATGAGGCAGCCAATTTAGGTGAGCATATCCTAAATACATGGATTAACTATTCAGATGAAGAAGTATCTATTTATGCTTATACAGATGGTGTAAGACATAATACAATTACTCCAATTGTACGTAAGAAGAATGGTTTATATGAAATGGATTTAGTATTAAGAAATAATCTTACTACAGAGGAATATCCTTTAGGATTATTCCATCCACATCCAGAATACCATAATATAAAGAAGGAAAATATTGGATTAATTGAGGTTATGGGTCTTGCTATCTTACCTGCAAGATTAAAGAAGGAAATCCAATTAGTAGAAGAAATATTACTTGGTAATGGAGATATTACAGAGGAAACAGAAAAGCATAGAGCTTGGATTGATTCTTTAAAGAAGAAATATACATTTACAAAAGAAAATGTAGATTCTATTGTTAAAGAAGAAATCGGTAAAACCTTTGGTAAGATTCTAGAAAATGCCGGTGTTTATAAAATGACAGATGAAGGTATTGAACACTTCATTAAGTTTACAAAAGCATTATAAAACGATGGATATTAAAAAACGGACGCACATCTGAGGGATATGTGTACTATTCCTTTGATCCAACAAAATAGTTTTTTAAGCTTTTAAGCTAAAGCATGAATGTGCTTTGGCTTTTTTCTTTTACAAACATTTAAAAAAATGGTATATTATAATTCAGGTGAGATTATTATGAGGTTTTCTAATTTAATGGATACCTTTAGCGAGGGTATTTTTGCAAAT
>JAFPSY010000066.1:0-5388 GCA_017413585.1 Acholeplasmatales bacterium | reverse complement strand
CAAGCTTTGGCCAAGTGGTGAAATACCTTCGAATATCATCGAAGACGATGATACCGCAAGGCTATTTTTAGATAAAACCTTTGATGCTATAGCATTCTTGTCTAAAATTACAGTACCAGAAGCCTATAGAAGCCTATACATGAAAAGCTATAAGGATTCCTTTGGTGCATTCTTATATATTGAGCTTCCGGATTGCAAGATGGATGGCGATGCTAAAATTATAGTGATGATGAAGGCTTCCAATGAGAATAAATTCTATACTGTAGAAAAGTTTGGTAATGAACTTAAAATGTTTGAATATACCAAATCCTCTAAATCTGGTACAGGATTTATGATGGAGGATTATAGTGATGCATTAGAATTATATTCCTTCTATAGTGGTGGAAGTAATAATTTAACAAGCTAACAAGATAAACACAAAATGAAGTAGGATACATATTTCAATTTTGTGTTTATTTTTTGTTTTAAAGTAATAGAAGAAAAACGTGTAGTATGTTAAAATAGTTTAAAGGGGTTGGTTTTATGAGGTTAGGTGTAGGCGAGTATATATCCGCAGGATTATATATAGCTACAGCAATTGCTTGTCTCGCTTTTATTATTTTTAGAATACAAAAGCACTATAGAAGAAGTAAAGAGCATACGATAATGACATACCTTTTATGGAATTTAGTCATTACCGGAATTGTTGAAGCTACCAAAATAATATTAGCACACTACAATGCGCCAAATTTGATTGAATGGCAAAGAGTAGGCTCCTATTTATATTTCATTATACATACGACCCTATCCCCTGCCTTTGTACTTTATGTATTATTAATTAATGGTGCGGCAAAGAATAAGGGCAAAAGATTTTATTATATTCTATTTTCTATAATGCTCATTCCTGAGTTACTTGTTTTAACAAACCCAATGACAAAAATTGTTTATTACTATAATGTGGAAGATGGATTAATTAGCTATCATAGAGGATGGGCTATGTGGATATTATATGTTGTTGCGGCAGCATATTTAGCCTATGGTATTGTATTTTTAGTAAAATCCTGGAATGTATTAAAGAATAATTACATGAAGGGCTATGCCTTCTTCTTAATTATGATTGTACTTGGTATTTTAATACAATTAGTTTCTAATTCCTTATTTGGGGAAACCTATGAGGTTGAGGCATTCTTTGAAACTATAGCCTTACTTGGCTTACTGGTTACTGTAGATTGTAATGATTCCTTAATTGATCGAGATACCAAATTTAGAAATAATATCATATATGAAATTAATGTAAAATTATATAAGAAATATAATTATAAATATACAACCATTCATGTTAAATTTGCGAATTTAGCTTATTATAAGAATGTACTACAAGAGGATTCCTATGATTCCTTAATTGATTTTATTACGAATCGTTTAACCTATGTATTCAATAAGGAAGAAATCTATAGATATGATAATTCTACCTTTGTCATTGTACTTCCTAAGCATCCACTTTGTGAAAAGTGGATTAAGGAATTAAAGGAAATCTTTGAAAAGCCAATCGATATTCATAATTCTCCAATCTTTTTACAAACCGTAATTACAGTTGCGAAGGTACCAAATGATATTGATACCCTAGAGGAGCATAGAAGAATTATGAATGTAAAGCCAGATGGAGATAATGTAGTAACTATTCGTTTGGGCGAGGATTTAAAATTCTTAAAGAGGCACTCCCTAGTGGATGAGGCTATTCATAGAGCGATTAAGGATAAAAGCTTTATGGTATATTATCAGCCAATATGGTCTAAGGATACAAATAGTATTGTATCCTGTGAGGCTTTATGCAGATTAAATGATAAGGAATTAGGCTTTATTCCTCCATCTGAATTTATACCTATTGCAGAGGAAACAGGAAGTATTATTGCCTTAGGTGAAATCGTAATTGAGAAGGTATGTAAGGATATTAGTGAATTAAGATTCCAAGAGCTTGGAATCCATTATGTAGAATTAAATTTATCCTTATATCAATTAAGAAGTAAGAATTTAGTTTCTGTCATTACAGAAAACCTAAAAAGATATAATGTACCATCCTCTATGCTGAATTTAGAGATTACAGAATCTAGAGATTTAGAGGATACACTAGAATTAACCAATTTAATTAATACATTAACGGATAAGGGATTTTCCTTCTCCCTAGATGATTATGGTACAGCATATTCCAATTTAACAAATGTTATATCCATCAATTATAAAAATATTAAAATTGATGCATCGATTTTATGGAAATCTATTACAGATTTCAATACGAGACAATTACTAGAATTAACAATTAAAACATTTAGAAACTTTGGAAATAATATTATTCAAGAGGGTGTAGAAACTAAGGAGCAATTAGATTTAGTTACGAATGCTGGTGCGAATTTAATTCAGGGATATTATTTTTCTAAGCCTTTGCCAAGGCTTGAATTTGTTGAATTTGTAAAGAATTTTAAGAATAAAAATGAATGAGGTATAAAAAATGGAGAATGTTTTTGTAAGAATTATAGAAGGTTCTAATTTGACAGACAAGGAAGCTATGGAATTATTCCACTGCAGTGAGGCTGAGCTTAAGCAAATTAAAAAGGGTACAATAAAGCCTAATGCCGAGGGCGTATATGCCATCTGTAAAAGGTTTGGCGTATCCATGGATTATGTCATGACAGGTAAGCCTACTATGATTTCCGATAG
Organism: Acholeplasmatales bacterium; assembly: GCA_017413585.1. Lineage (GTDB taxonomy): Bacteria > Bacillota_I > Bacilli_A > Acholeplasmatales > Anaeroplasmataceae > Anaeroplasma. The sequence continues at coordinate 2,694 of JAFPSY010000066.1, read as the reverse complement.
AAGATTAGAATTCCTATACGAAAAGAAAAAGGCTAAGGACAATCAAGAGATTGCCCTAATCGAATATGAGGAATATCTACTTGAAAATGATATTAGACCATCAAAGGCAATGATATCTGCCTTTGATAAGGGCAAAAGAATATTAAATACATACCAGGTATTAGCAATCAATAATTATAAATATATTGAGGTATTATCGAAATCAAGCTATACACCACTAGGTGGATATAAGGCATCTCCATTTAAGGAAGCAAATGAGAATTTAATTACTACATGGGATAATTTAAAGAAGGCTGCAGGAAAGCTTTATGTATCGGATGTTTTAACAGATGATGGCTTTGCAGAATATGCTCTACTTGAGGATGCACCAATTAACGCAAGAAAGATCTTGCTTGAGATTTCTAATGGTACTAGAAAATGGAATCCAGAATTAATCTTAAAATTAATTCAAAAGGGTGCTTGTGTACAAAAGGCATATAAGATTGATAACCAAGGTAAATTAGTTTTCCAGGATGATTTTGTAGCAACAAAATTATTAGAAAAGCTATGTAAGGAAGAAATAAAGAAGTAAGAGAAGGGGCTGTTAAGAAACTCAAACAGTTTCTAGCAGCCTTTTTTCATTGTTTTTTATTAATGGTCAAAAATTATGATTCAAATAGCGGTCAAAATTGTTGCATTTTTATTGTTGAAAAAAGTGATTTGGGAATTATTTCTTAATCTGTAAAAATCGAAAAACGTGCAATTAATAACCCTTTTTATATTGTAAAAACGTGCAATTAATAGAAATTGTATAAGGTATGGAAAACTATTTATTGGAAAGTTAAGTAGGCTAAATAAAATGATAGAACTAGAAGAGATTAATATTAAAGAAATAGAAGAATTTTGGAAACTACATATTGCTTATCTAGTAGATGATGGTATTATCACTGATCCTGAAGATATCGAATATTTCAAAAGTGAAGAATATAGAAATGTTATTAAAGCACATATGGTAAGAGATAAAGATAAACACCATTTAATTTATTTTATGAAAGATGGAAAAAGAATAGGTGCTGCATCATATTGTATATATAAATCAGAAGATGGCAAATGCTTTATATTGGATTATTGGATTTTTGAAGAATATAGAAACAATAATCTAGGGCATTTATGCTTTGAAAAGCTTGAAGAAGTTACAAAGCGAGATGGTGCAACATATTATGAAATTAATTCTCTAAAAGAAGATTCTATTCGTTTCTGGAAATCATTAGGATTTGTTGAAAATGGAATAGATGAATATGGAGAAAAGTTATTTATAAAGAAATAACAAAAAACGCCTCTCTAAAATTTGAGGTTGTTTGTAGGTTGGTAACAACCAATTGATTTAAAGATTTTAAAAAAAGGAAATCAATCCCTTCCAAAATATGGTTGGTTGATTTCCTTTTTTCTCTTTGTTACAAAAATATAGAAGAATAGGGCAAGTCCCATAGATAAGCCCCAACCAATCGGCCAGGATAGCCATATTCCATTCGAGCCTAAATGGAATACATAAGGGAAGAGGAAGGCAAGGCCTACTCTTAAGAATAAATCTAAGAAGGTATCTGCCATGAATAATCCCATTTTGGCATATCCTCTAATTACACCATCCGCAATTAGTTTTGTCGCAACCAAAATATAAAATGGTGCGATAATTCTTAAGAAATTATTCGCAACCTCTATGGCCTCGCTTGAGGTACCTTCCTTTAAGAAGATTTGTACAATATATTTACCAAAGAAGAAATAGATAATCGAAAATGGAATAATTAAAATTAGAGTAAGCTTAAAGCCCGAGATAAACCCTGGTCTTATACGCTCTATTTTGCCTCTACCTAGGTTTTGTGCTGTGTAATTTGAAATGCCATTGCTTAGGGTAGTAAGCCCAGTAATGACCAAATTTTGTAGCTTAATTACAGCACTATACCCAGCCATAGTTGCTTCCCCAAAGGAATTGATTACAGATTGAATTAAAATATTACCTATCGATACAAAGGATTGCTGTAAAATGGATGGAATAGCTATAATAAGCATAGTTTTTAATAGTCTATAATCAAATGGCTTTACCGTATCTATTTCATTTTCAAAAGGCTTTAATTTTTTTATTCTATATAAAACAATAATGAAGGATAGTATGCTGGATACTCCTTGGCAAATGAAGGTTGCCCAGGCAACACCTGCAATACCCATTTGAAATACCATAACAAATAAGATATCCATAAATACATTGGCTATAGAAGATATAGCTAGGAATATGAATGGAGTTTTGGAATCTCCAAAGGCACTAAAGATTCCAGTACATAAATTATATATAAATACGAATAATAAGCCGTAGGTATAAATATCTAAATAAAGCTTAGAATCCGCTATTAGGCTCTCTGGTGTTTTAATTAATCTTAATATCGTCTCTCCTAGGGTTAATCCTAAAACCATCAGGATTAGGCAGGTAATGGTCGTTGTAATTAAAGCAGTATAAATAGAGGTTTTTGCCTTGTTGATTGCTTTTTGCCCAAAGAATCTTGAAACAATGACGGAGCACCCCATATTACAGCCAAAGGCGAACGCTAAATAAACTAAGGTAATCTCATAGGAATTACCAATCGCGGCTAGGGCAGATTCTCCATTCTCGATTAGGTTTCCTGCAACCAAGGAATCTGCAATGCTATATAATTGTTGAAAAAT
>JAFPSY010000065.1:0-2798 GCA_017413585.1 Acholeplasmatales bacterium | reverse complement strand
GTATGGCATAAAAAGGAAATGCCAAATATCACATTTGAGGTTGCAGGTGAATCTAAGCCACTCATTGGTATGTATTCTGAAACAGACCCTGATTTCTTAGTTTTAAAGATTAATGTTTTAGCAAACAAAAATCTAGTTTCAACATTCTCCATTAAGGTACCATACCTTGAGGGTATAATGATTGAAAACAAGGGTGTTGAGGTAGTCGTTAAGGATGGAATCAATTATTGCTTTGTAAGAGCACAAATATTAGAAGCAAATTATGGTAATGGAAATTACGATAGAGAATTTGCTATCAACCAATATAGTGAGCTTGCAGCAAAATTTGATACCCAGTTCAAAAATAAATTAATCACAGAAGATCAGCATGATGAAATAAAGGATGCAATTGATGCTGCTGTAATTCAAACAACTCAAGGCTTCTTAGCCCAAATTGATGGATGCCCTAAATGGACATACCTAGTCAATTTAAAGCGTAAAATGGAAGATGATCCATCTGTTGATCAGGTAAAATTAAGCCAATATATCTTTGAGCATACGGTTCAATATTATAATGATTTAGGAAGCATCTATTCCTTAATGGATATTATTTGGGAGCATTTAGATGAGCATGTTAAGGCCATTGAGGAATTAACAGGACTTCCAATAGCTGAGGTTGCTAAGAAATATGATGTTGAAATGGTAAATCAAAATCTAGAACCAATTAGTGAAGAAGAAGCTATGGCTTATAAGGATAAATTTAAGACATTAGAGACAAATTATAATCTACATGGCGATTTCTTAATTTATATTTACAAGGAAATGCAAAAATTATCGAATAAATTTGGTTTATTTGCATTCCAAGCATAAGAGAGGTAATTATATATGGCAAAACCAATTATTGCTCTTCTTTATGATTTTGATAAGACATTATCCCCAACCGATATGCAGGAATATGACTTCATCAAGAATCTAGGTATGGCTCCTAAGGAATTCTGGGAGGAATGTGCTAGATTAAAGCTTGAAAATGATATGGATGGTATTCTTGCATACATGTATGTCATGGTAGAGCAATGTAAGAAAAAGGGAATCAAGCTAACAAGGGAATACCTAAACCAGTGTGGTGAATCTGTTCAGCTATATAAGGGTGTTTCTACTTGGTTTGAAAGAATCAACAAATTTGGTGAGGATAATGGTGTAACCATTGAGCACTATATCATCTCAAGTGGTATCACTGAAATTATTGAAGGAACCGAAATTGCAAAATATTTCAAGGCCGTTTACGGCTGCTCCTTCCTATATGATGATAAGGGAGAAGCTATATGGCCTGCAATCGCAATTAACTTCACCCAAAAAACACAATATATCTTTAGAGTATCTAAGGGCGTATTATCCGTTACCGATGATAAAAACCTAAACAAGGCTACATCGAAAAAGGAAAGAAGAATCCCTTATGAAAATATGATTTATATTGGAGATGGAATTACAGATATTCCATGTATGACCCTAATTCGTGAAAAGGGTGGTAAGGCTTTAGCTATTTACCCTAGCGGTGGAAAAACTAAGGCTGCAGAGCAATTAGTTAAGGAACAAAGAATCGACTTCGTTACTGTCGCAAATTATTCTGAGGATTCAACCCTAACTAAGACCATTAAATTATATATTGAATCCATGGCCGTTATGGCAAATTTAAAGGAAAAGGAAGAAAAACAGCTTGCTATGTATTTAAAGGCAAGTGAAGAAGAACGATGAAAGTAAATTTCTTTAACGAAACAGAAGCTAAAACAAGAAGCTATGAAAAAATAATTAAAAATGTATTTAAAACTATTGGTGGCAAAAAGGAATTCAATATCATCTTTGTTGATGAGGCTGAAATTCAAAGAATCAATAAGGAATATAGAAAGCTCGATAAGGTAACTGATGTAATATCCTTCGCAAATTGCGATGATCCTACATGGGATAAGCATAATAAAGAGCTTGGTGATGTATTCATTTGTATTGAAAAGGCAACTCAACAAGCAAAGGAATATGGACATTCCGTCCAAAGAGAATTTGCCTTTTTAGCTGTCCATGGTTATCTACATTTATGCGGATTTGACCATATGACAAAAGAGGATGAAAAGGTCATGTTCCAAAAACAGGATGATATCCTATTAAAGGCAGGTATTAAAAGATGAATTTTGATTGTGACAAATTAATCGATATGGCACTTGCAGGAAGAAGCAATGCCTATACTCCATACTCCAAATTTAAGGTTGGAGCTGCCATTCTTTTAAAGGATGGCTCCTACATTACAGGCTGTAATGTAGAAAATTCAAGCTATGGCTTATGCATTTGTGCAGAAAGAAATGCATTATTCCAAATGATTTCAAAGGGCTATACAAAAGAAGATGTCGTTGCATTTTGTGTTGTTGGCCAAACGGATGAGCCAATTAGCCCTTGTGGTGCATGCCGCCAGGTTATGGAGGAATTATTAAAGAAGGATACTCCCGTTGTTTTAACCAACCTAGAGCGTAAGGTAAAATTAACCAATGTAGCTGAATTATTACCATATTCTTTTAGTGGAGATTCCTTAAAATGATGAATATAGATACCTATAAATCAGGCTTTGTTGCTATTATTGGTAGACCTAATGTAGGTAAATCAACCTTCCTAAACAAAATGGTAGGTAAAAAGGTTGCCATCATGAGTGATAAGCCACAAACGACAAGAAATAAAATTTTAGGTATTGTAACCACTGATGAATACCAAATCGCATTTACCGATACCCCAGGTATTCATAAGCCAACAACCGAGCTTCAAAGAAGAATGGTAAATGC
>JAFPSY010000064.1:0-6613 GCA_017413585.1 Acholeplasmatales bacterium | reverse complement strand
TTATAATAGCTCTTCAAAGAAAAATAGGTTGCATCACCCATAAGGACAGTTTGTCCTTTGGTTTTATTCTTATAATAGATTAAATCCTCTTTCACATGCCATGGAATCCTATTGCCATCTCCAATAAGATTATTCTTATCCATAGCCCAAATCATATTAATCATTATACAGCCACCTCGCCTTTAATTCTTGGCCAAGGCTCATAGCCCTCTAATGTAAAATCATCAATTTTAAAATCGTAAATAGATTTTACATTAGGATTAATTTTCATTATAGGAAGCTTCTTAGGCTCTCTAGATAGCTGAAGCTTAATTTGCTCTACATGGTTTGTATAAATATGGGCATCACCCATAGTGTGAATGAATTCACCAGCCTCAAGCCCACAAACCTGAGCAATCATCATAGTGAATAAGGAATAGGATGCAATATTAAATGGTACTCCTAAGAAAATATCAGCACTTCTTTGATATAGCTGACAGGAAAGTTTACCATTAATTACATAAAACTGCATGAAGGAATGACAAGGTGGAAGTGCCATCTTATCTACCTCGCATGGATTCCATGCAGAAATGATTAATCTTCTTGAATTTGGATTTGTCTTGATTTGGTTAATTAAATTTTCAAGCTGGTCAACGCCCTCTTCATTGAAGTTTCTCCACTGTCTACCATAAACAGGACCAAGCTCTCCCCATTTCTTAACAAATGGATCATCCTTATCTAAGGATTTAATTCTTGCCGCAAAGGCTTTGATATCCTCTCCTTCAAAGGCGCCCGATTCCTTATATGCCTTATAGGCCCAATCATCCCAAATATGAACATCATTATCTACTAAGTATTTAATATTTGTATCTCCACTAATAAACCATAAAAGCTCGTGAATAATTCCTCTTAAAAAAACCTTTTTTGTCGTTACTAGTGGGAATCCCTTAGATAAATCATATCTTGCCTGATAACCAAAAATAGAATATGTACCAGTGCCTGTACGATCATCCTTATAGGTTCCTTCTTCTAAAATTTTCTTGCATAAATCTAAATATTGTTTCATTATAATCACCTATCATCCATTATATACTATTTCTTTTCAAATTTAAAGAAAAGACTCCTACTTTTTAACATAGTTAAAATATTAAAAAACTTCCTTAACTTTACATTAAGGAAGAAATCTCGTTTTTATTTATTTTCTAGTGGCTTATAGCAGCTACTGCATTCCTTTGCACCCTTTGGATTCTTAAATCCACAATGTGGGCAGGATACGAATTGCTTTTCTATATCATTTGTTTTTGTTTCGATTGGCTTCACTGCATTAGCTTCTAAAACACCGGCTCTTATTATTTTTTTCATTAGATCCTCATTCTTAGACTCTAAAGCCTCTATTTTTCTTTCTGCTTCCGTTAATCTTTCTGCATCGATGAGCCAGTTATTCGCAAGTCCAATATAGATGATACCTACAATCACTGCCACAATACCTTCGATGATATTTCTAGCTTTATCATAATCACTAAAAATTCCAATAAAGAATAGGATTATACCAGCAATAATGCATAATATACCACCAATTTTTTCTAATATTCCATGTTCTCTCATTTTAAAATCTCTCCTCTATTTTTATTATTTGCAATAAATTGCAATGTTATTATATATATGACTATTTAGTTTGTCAATAAAGAAAAAAACAGGGAACAATCCCTGTTTATTCCTCCTTAGATTTTGATGCTTCTGCATCAAATTCCTTGGTACCAGTTTCTCCTAAGAAGATGAGACGATCTGCATAAAGCTCGTTTGTAATGACACTTACATCATTTTTTGTTTCCTTCTTTGGACATATTCTACCCTTTACCGCAACTCGGGCCCCTTTTTTTAGGTAGTTTACGGCATGCTCAGCTAAATATTCCCAAACAGAAATGTTGATAAAGTCGGTATCGTAGCCACCATCCATATTCTGGAATTCCCTTTTGACAGCTAGCCTTAGCTTAACCACCTTTTTGCCATCGGCAACCTCCTTTAGCTCGATGTCATTTACAACATAGCCTATCAGCATGAAATAATTGTACAACGACCTTGTTATCCTCCTTTCCAAATAGCAGCTTTGTTATATCATTTTTCATTTAAATCATGAAATTTCAAATTATGAAATCCTTTAATATAAATTAGCTACTTTTAGAAAAAGAAATGGATAAAGCATTAAACAAAATAAAAAAATCCTAAATTTATATATAAATCTAGGAAATTCTTATTCTTTATTTCTTATTTTTAACATTATTTGGTAATGCAATTAAATAGGTCATTAAGGAATTCTTAATATATGGTATTAATTCACAAATATCGGAATCCTTTGTATTTAATAATGCATCCTTCTCACATTCATATCCTGTACCCTCTAAGGCTAAGGATAGAGTTTCATCTCCAACAAAGGAAATAGAATCTAAGGCCCTTATAAAATCACTTTTATAGGATTTTATCGTTCTACCTGAAATATCAGAATCATAATCCTTAATGCTTAGATTCTTTAATTTATCTAAGATTAAATCCTTTAAGGTGATGGGATTATTTGTATAAATATCAATAATGAAATAGGTACCATATTCGAAGGATGAAATAGAATATTCTATATCATCTAAAAGTAATAAATTCTTCTTTTGAAGCATTTTATAGAAGGGTGCCTCAACGGAAAAGATAGAATCTAATAACGCAATCATTTTATTCGGAATTATAGGCATAGAATAATTTAGGTTATCGATTCTTGCCATAATATGTAATTCAGGATATGGAATATCCTCATAGATGGTTATAGGTGATAGTGGTGCCTTAGATTCAATAAATGGAATTCTTTTAATATCATTTTCTTTTATATGAATATTTTCCATAACGGAATCAATGGCTACCTTTACTTCCTCTATATCGATATCACCAACAATCGTCAATATAGAATTCTTTGGTGTATAGAAATCAAGAAAAGCAATTTCTAAATCCTTTAATTCCATATTTTCTATATCTTCCTTTGTACCAAGGATTTCTATAGAATAGGGATCATTAGGGTATAAAAGCTTTGAGCAAGCCTCACGAATTCTTTTGTCGACTTGGTCGTTTGCCTCCTCTAGTTCAGATAATATAATTGGCTTTTCCTTTTCTATATTTTCTTTAGTAAAGCCTTTAGAGAATACCATTTGAATCAATAGCTTCAGTGGTGGAATTAAATCATCATTTGTACCAAAATAATAAATGGTTTGTTCTAAGCCTGTATAGGCATTTGCTTCTGCATTAAATTTGTCAAAATCAATTAAGGCATCATGGCCATCAAAAATAAATGCCTTATGCTCTAAAAAGTGTGCAATGCCACTTTTGGATTCATAGAATTCACCATTTCTATAATATTTTTTATGGCTACTACCATAATGAAGTCCAAGTCCTACATATTTGGATTGGAAGCCTTCTCTTTTTACAAAGATACATCTTAAGCCACCTTTGGCTTCATAATAGGTTGTATCACTCATCTATATCACCTCCAAAGGCAAAGGTAACCTTCCTTACAGAACTTAAATGCTTAAATGCTTCTTCTATATCCTCTAGTGTTACTTGATTTATCTTTTCTACATAATTTTTTGCATCAAAAATATTTGGAAAGAAATCTCTACATAATAAATCCTGTATATAGCTTTCTTGATAATCATAGCTTGCCTTATGAGTTAGGGTAATCATTCTTTTAATTTGATCTAGATTGATATACAAAATTCCATCATGAATACATTCTTCTATTTTATCTAAAACAAGATTTAAATCCTTCTTTTTTATTTCAAGGTTTACCATAAGAATACCAGATGCACCATAAAGCTCACTTGTTATGCTATAGCATAATCCATATTCCTCTCTTATTTTTTGAAATAAAAAAGAGTAATTCGATGCCCCTAAGAAATAATTTAAGATTACAAATGGATAGATTCTATCATCTCCTGAAAATATTTCTATATCATATATAATTCTTAAATACATTTGATTGGATTTATAGGGCATAATATATAAATCCTTATCTAGGTTTGCTCTATCTATAAAATTATGATCAAGCTTGGCTTCTATTTTTGGATTATCCTTAAAAGGATAATTCTTATCAAAATGACCTAAGAAATAATATACATTTTGATCCTTCATCACCTTTTCATAATACTCATATAAATCTGTTACAGTAATCTTATTTAATACCTCTAAATCACCCATAGGCTTAAAGTCTCTTAATGTATTTAAAAAGAAGGTATGGAAGGCAAAATTGGATGCTTTAAGTTCTAAATATTTATCCATTTTTAATATCGTAGCCTTAAGATGCTTCTTCGCCTTATTAAAGGTTTTCTTATCAAAGGAATTATCTACAATTAGTGGTGTAGATAAATCCATAAATAAATTATAAATCTTATCCATTGTATAGGAATCATCTTGAATATATTTGGGGTCAATGGCATTTCCTTTAAAGCAAATCATAAAATAGCTTCCATGCATATCTCCTCGAACCTCGAATTTAAAGTCATATAGATCCTCACATACTTTTACGATATCCTCTTCTGTTTTATATTTTTTTGAGGATAATCTCAAATAAGAGATTAAAAGACTTCTTATCGTTACTTCCATTGGATTTATTTTAGATACGATATATCTTGAAAAAGTAATTGTATGGAATTTATTTATATCGATACTATTATTCAAAAGAATCACCTCCTTTAATTTTTCCAAAAAAAATGCTACAAAATATAGTCTTTGTGTTTCTTTATTTGTTGAAAAATAAAAAAACCTATAGTATAATTATAGTACTTTTGACACATTAAAAAAAGAGGAGAGTAAACAATGGACATTCGTGTTAGAAATACAATGACTTCGGTAAGAAAAGCCTTAGTTGATCTTATGGGAGAAGAAAAATTCGAAAATATTACAATCAGTATGCTATGTAAAAATGCGAATATTTCTAGAAAGACATTTTATATGCATTACGCATCCTTAGATGATGTAATTACAGATATCGGTATGGATATTTATAACCAAATGAGCGATCGCTTTAAATCTAAGGGTGAGGATTATACAATGAATGATGTATTAGCTGATATCCATGAAATTATTTTAAGAAATATTGATATTTATTCTAAGATGGCAACATCAGAATCTCATCATGAATTTCATATCGCACTTGAGATTGCATTCCAAAAGATTGTTGCAGATGTATGTAGAAATACCTATGGCTTAACCAGTCATAATCTAGAATATTATTCTACCTTCTTCGCATCTGGTATTATTTCTGTATATGGTAGATGGTTTAGAGCCAATGATAAGCAGCCAACAGAAAAGCTATTCCAAATGCTTCAAAGCTGCTGCTTCCTAGGAGCTAATGGTATTATTGTTGAAGGTAAGGAAAGACAAAGTAAGAGATAGAAAAAAGAACCCGAAACGGGTTCTTTATTTTTTTACTTTCCAGCAAGCTCTAGAGCAATCTTCATCATATTGTGGAAGGATGTTTGACGCTCCTCTGCAGTGGTAATTTCACTTGCAACAAAGGAATCTGAAATTGTAAGTAAGCATGCAGCCTTCTTTCCTAATGCTTTAGCATTAGCGAATAGAGCGAAGGACTCCATTTCAACACACATACAATTATATTTTGTTCTCATTTCCTTCCAATGCTCCTTGTTCTCACCATAGAAAACATCAGAGGAATGAATGCAAGCCTCTGTTAGAGGGATGCCTAGCTTTTCTGCAGCCTTAGAAAGCTTTGTATTTAAAGCCTTAGATGGCTTCATTGTATGAGCTCTATAGCCAAAGGCTACCTTTGCATAATTTGATTCAGATACTGCAGCTGAAACTAAAACAGTATCAAAAATTCTTAAAGATTCATCATAAGAACCAGCAGAGCCAATTCTTATAATATTTTCAACTCCATAGAAATTATATAATTCATAGGAATAAATACCAATCGATGGCATACCCATACCAGAGCCCATAACAGAAATTCTCTTTCCATTATAATATCCTGTAAATCCTAAAATATTTCTAGTAGAGGTAAAGCAGATTACATCTGTAAGATAAGTATCTGCAATAAATTTTGCACGAAGTGGATCACCAGGCATTAAAACGGTCTTAGCGATTAATGATGCATCACTACATGCAATATGAGGTGTAGGAATTGCCATTACTTCTCCTCCTTAGCATATTCTTCCATAATCTTCATACCAGCACTACAGCCAATTCTTGTAGCACCAGCAGCAATCATTGCTTCAAATTGAGCCTTATCGCGGATTCCACCAGAAGCCTTAACCTCTGCATTTTCTCCAACAGCCTTCTTCATTAAAGCAACGTCACTTACAGTAGCTCCACCTGTACCAAAGCCAGTAGATGTCTTAACGAAATCAGCACCAGCCTCAACTGCAAGCTCGCATACCTTTACCTTTTCTTCATCAGTTAAATAGCAGGTTTCAATAATTACCTTTACTAAAACACCATTTGCAGCCTTAACTACAGCTACAATATCCTTAAGTACAGTATCCCAATCGTGAGCCTTAGCTGCACCAACATTGATTACCATATCTACCTCATCTGCGCCATCAGCAATAGCCTGAGTAACCTCAAATGCCTTAACACTAGATGC
>JAFPSY010000063.1:0-11317 GCA_017413585.1 Acholeplasmatales bacterium | reverse complement strand
CCATCTGTGCCTCCTCGAATAGGAGTAGAGGTAGGAATGAATCCAGCCTTTTTTATTGCCTCATAGGCTCTATTTAAGCATCTAGGGTCTTCCATAATCTTTTCTGCCATATTGGAGTAGGAATCCTTAATTTCTATACTACAGGTATCATTTCCATATTTTTTGTTAATGAATTCCATAGCATTATAAAAATCATTCTTTTGTCTATTTAAAATATCCTTATTATGATTTCTTAATATATAGAATAATTCTGCATGTCCAACCTCGCCCTTCATATCACATAAATGGTTAAAGCCATCATATCCATCCGTGAATTCAGGACGTTCCTCTACAGGTAGAAGATTATTAAATTCCATGGCGATAAGGCTCGCATTTTTCATTTGACCTTTGGCAGAGCCTGGGTGAATATCAAGTCCCTTGAAGGTAACTTTAGCGGATGCTGCATTAAAGCATTCATATTCCACATCCTTATAATCTCCACCATCTACAGTGTAGGCAAAATCACATCCGAAGCCTTCAATATCAAAGGCACTAATGCCTCCTCCGATTTCCTCATCTGGAGTGAAGGCAATATGAATATTTACATGAGGTACATCCTTATGATTTTTAAAGTAATAAAGCATAGTCATAATATTTGCAACACCAGCCTTATCATCCGCACCAAGTACAGTAGTACCATCGGTTGTAATTAGGGTTTTACCCTTTAATTCCTTTAGGAATGGAAATTGGCTAGGGTTTAGCTCAATTCCCTTAAGATGCACAGTATTTCCATCGTAATTCTCTATTACATTTGGACATACATTGGTGCCAGAAAATCCTGGAATAGTATCCATATGGGCAATGAAGCCTATATGGTATTTGGAATTACAATTCGATTTTAAAACTGCAGTAACAAAGCAGTTTTCTGTAAGCTTTATATCCTCTAAGCCTAATTCCTCTAAATCCTTAACTAAAACCTTAGCAAGATCAAATTGCTTCATTGTAGATGGAATTTGATTTCCATCTTCCATAGACATAGTATCTATTTTTACATATTTAATAAAATATTCTAATAATTTCTTTTTCATTTTTATATACTCCTTAGTGATAATTATATTTCAAAAGAAATATATCTTCAATTCTCTTAAAATGAATTTAAGCATCTTCGAAAATTAAATTACAAAAATTTAAATAATTTAATCACTTTTTTGAAAAATGTTTTTAAATGGGAACAATAATCTTGTTATATTATAGAAAGTGGTTTATAATTGTAATTAGAATTTATTACGAATTCGATGGTAAGGTTTGAAAGGAGTATCCGCAATGAAAGGGAAAGTAAAATGGTTCAATGCTGAAAAAGGCTATGGATTCATTCTATCTGAAGAAGGTAAGGATGTATTTGTTCACTTTAGTGCAATTGAAGGCGAAGGCTACAAGACACTAGATGAGGGACAGGAAGTAGAATTTGACGTTGAAGTTGGCGATAAGGGCCAATTAGCAAAGCACGTTGTAAAGGTTCAGGCATAAAACCCTAGGCTGGAGGATTCCAGCCTTTCTTTTTGCGAATAATGAGGTGATTTAAATGGTAGAGATATATACAGATGGTAGTTCATTTACAAATATTATTGAGGAGGCTTCCTTAATTAAAGGATTTACAAGAGAGGCCTATGCTATAAGATATAGAGATAAGGATAAGAGCCTATATGTACTTGCACCCTATGCTGGAATGATGAATTTTGATGGAGATTTAGAATTAATGGAGGATTGCCTTAAGGCTTTATGGGATTTTAATTTGAAGCTTGGTGGTGTTCATGGAAGTCCTCTAGTAGCAAAATTATGCTCGGATTCCTTTGTTAAGCTTTTTGGTGGTTCTGTCAAATTTAAAACAAAGGATGAAACAGGAGAATCCTATTTATTTGATGAGGGTAAGATAAAAAGATGTCTTTTTGCTGGAGGCTGCTTTTGGTGTATTGCACAGCCATTTTATGACCAGGATGGTGTCTTAAGGGTATTAAGTGGATATGCAGGTGGGTCTGAGCTTAATCCAAGCTATAAGGAGGTAAAGGCTCAGCTTACGCATCATAAGGAATGTATTTTGGTAGAATATGATTCTACAAAGACAGATTACACAAGAATGGTAGATATTTATTTTGAAAATATTGATCCATTTGATGATGGTGGACAGTATATCGATAGAGGGGATTCCTACGCTCCTGCGGTATTTAATTCCGATACGGAGGAGAAGAAGGTAGTTATTGAATATAAGTATCAATTATCTATTGAATGCGAAAGAGAATGTAATTTACCTATTTTAGAAAATGCTCCATTCTTTATGGCTGAGGAGGAGCATCAAAATTATGCAATTAAGAATAAAGAGGAGTTCGAAAAGGAATTAATTGCATCAGGAAGAAAAAAATTATAATTCTTAGTTAAAACCGACGTAATTGTCGGCTTTTTCTTTCTATAAAAACTCCATTATTATACTAAAGTATAAAAACGAGTATTTTTTCCTTTTGTGCTATTGAATAAAACCTGAAAACGATTTATAATACACTATGGAAATTTATTACTCATCAGGAGGAAAAAAATGAGCAAACAAGTAAAAAGAATGGCTATTGATGGTAATTATGCTGCCGCATATTCATCTTATGCCTTCACTGAAGTAGCTGGTATTTATCCTATCACTCCGTCATCTCCAATGGCTGAGTATACAGATGAATGGGCTTCTCAGGGAAAGAAAAATTTATTCGGAATGCCTGTAAAAGTTGTAGAAATGCAGTCTGAAGGTGGAGCTGCAGGAACAGTTCATGGTTCCCTACAGGCAGGTGCATTAACTACAACTTATACTGCATCTCAGGGTCTATTATTAAAGATTCCTAATATGTATAAGATTGCTGGTGAATGCTTACCAGGCGTTATCCATGTATCTGCACGTACATTAGCTGCACAGTCTCTAGCAATTTTCGGAGACCATATGGACGTTATGGCATGTCGTCAGACAGGATTCGCATTATTATGTTCAAATTCCGTTCAGGAGGTTATGGATTTAGCTGGTGTTGCACACCTATCTGCAATTTCATCTTCCATTCCATTCCTACATTTCTTTGATGGTTTTAGAACATCTCATGAGGTTAACACTATCGAACCTATTGATTACAAGGTATTCGACAAGCTATTAGACAGAGAGGCTGTAGCTAAGTTTAGAGCAGAGGCACTAAACCCAGGTCATCCAAAGACTCGTGGTACAGCACAAAATGATGACGTATACTTCCAGACAAGAGAGCTTCAGGCTCAGCAGTATGAGGGTGTATATCCAGTTGTTGAAAAATATATGAAGGCTATTTCTAAGGCTACAGGACGTAACTATAGACCTTACCAGTACTATGGTGATCCTAAGGCAACACGTGTAATCGTTGCTATGGGTTCTGTATGTCAGTGTGCTGAGGAAGTAATTGACCTATTAACAAAGCAGGGTGAAAAGGTTGGTATCCTAGAGGTACATCTATATCGTCCATTCGTTGTTGATAAGTTCTTAAAGGCTATTCCTGAAACTGCAAAGAAGATTGCAGTATTAGACCGTACAATTGAGCAGGGTGCTTTATATGAGCCATTAGCTCTAGATGTACAAGCTGCATTCTATGGAAAGGCTAACGCTCCAAAGATTGTTGCAGGTCGTTATGGTCTATCTTCTAAGGATACAACTCCAGAGCAGATCGTTGCTGTATTCGAGAACTTAAAGGCTAGAACTCCAAAGGATCATTTCACTATTGGTATTAATGATGATATTAAGTATACAAGCTTACCTTTAGGCAAGCCAGTTGATGTTGCAGATCCTTCAACTACAGAATTATTATTCTTCGGTTTAGGTTCTGATGGTACTGTAGGTGCATGTAAGAATATCGCTAAGATTGTTGGTGATTATACTGATTTCTATTCACAATCTTATGCAGCATATGACTCTAAGAAGAGTGGTGGTTCTACAAGATTACACTTACGTTTCTCTAAGAAGCCAATTCGTTCAACTTACTTAGTTAACCAGCCACACTTCGTATCTTGCTCACTAGATGCATACCTAGATAAGTTTGATATGATTGATGGTTTACGTGATGGTGGTACATTCTTATTAAATACAGTTGTTGATAAGGATCATATCGCTGACCGTTTACCTAATAAATATAAGAGATTATTAGCTGAAAAGCATGCTAAGTTCTATATCATTGCTGCTAATGCTGCTGCAAGAGAGTGCGGTTTCCGTGCTGGCTTAGGTGTTAACACAATTATGCAGTCTGCATTCTTCAAGCTAAATGAACAGATTATGGACTATGAAGAAGCTAAGGTTCATATGAAGGAATTTGCTACAAAGACTTACTTAAAGAAGGGTCAGGATGTAGTAGATCAGAACCATAAGGCTATCGACATGGGTGGTTCTAGATTAGTTGAGGTAGCTGTTGATCCAGCTTGGGCTAATCTTTCTGATGATGTAA
The DNA here is from genome assembly GCA_017413585.1 of Acholeplasmatales bacterium. Lineage (GTDB taxonomy): Bacteria > Bacillota_I > Bacilli_A > Acholeplasmatales > Anaeroplasmataceae > Anaeroplasma. The sequence goes on along the minus strand of JAFPSY010000063.1, from coordinate 6,854 downwards.
AGGTAGTTGATAATACTCGTCCTGAATTCGTAAGAGAAATCGCTGATGTTATCAATTCTATTAAGGGTGATTCCCTACCTCTTTCTGCATTCGCTAAGTTTGGTAAGGATTGCCATATGCCACAGGGTACTGCTGCATACGAGAAGCGTGGTGTAGCTACAGATGTTCCATTCTGGACTGCTGAAAACTGTATTCAGTGTAACCAGTGTGCATTCGTATGTCCACATGCATGTATTCGTCCATTCCTATGTACTGAAGAGGAAGTTGCTAATGCTCCAGCAGAAGCACAGTTCCTAGATGCTACAGGATTTAAGGGATATAAGTATTCCTTAGCTATTTCTACACTTGACTGTACAGGCTGCGGTGTCTGCTTAACTGTTTGTCCAGGTAAGCCAGTTAAGGGCGCTGTTGATGAGAATGGTAAGCCAGTTAAGGCTGTTGCATTAAAGCCTAATACAATGGCTCAGTCTCGTGAGAAGAAGGAAGAAGTTGTATTCGATTATTTCGCTAACCATGTAACATACAAGAGCGATGTTGCTGGTAATGCTAACGCTAAGAACGTTCAGTTCGCTCAGCCATTATTCGAGTTCTCTGGAGCTTGTGGTGGATGTGGTGAAACTCCATACGTTAAGGCTGTTGCACAGCTATTCGGTGATCGTATGATGGTTGCTAACGCAACAGGTTGTACATCTATTTATTCTGGTTCTTATCCATCAAGCCCATATACAACTAATGCTGAGGGCCGTGGTCCAGCTTGGGCTAACTCATTATTCGAGGACAATGCTGAATTCGGTTTCGGTATGAGAATGGGTGTTGAAACATTAAGAGATAGAATCCAAACAGTTATGGCATTAAATGAAGAAGCAATGCCTGAAGAAGCTAAGGCTTTATGTGCTGAATGGAGAGAAAATAGAACTGATGGCGCTAAGACTAAGGAATTAGCTCCAAAGATCATTGCTGCAATGGAAGCTATTGATGCTCCATACGCTAAGGAAATCTTAAGCTTAAAGGATTACCTAGTTAAGGTTTCTCAGTGGATCATCGGTGGTGATGGTTGGGCATATGATATCGGTTATGGTGGACTTGACCATGTTATCGCAAACAATGAGGATGTAAACATCCTAGTTGTTGATACAGAGGTTTACTCTAACACTGGTGGACAGGCTTCTAAGTCTAGCCGTACAGGTGCTATTGCTAAGTTCGCTGCAGCTGGTAAGCCAACATTCAAGAAGGATTTAGCATCTATCGCTATGTCTTATGGACATGTATATGTTGCTACAATTTCTCATGGTGCTAACCAGAACCAGGTAATTAAGGCATTAAAGGAAGCAGAAGCTTACCATGGACCATCTATCGTAATTGCTTATGCTCCATGTATCGCTCATAACATTAAGAAGGGTCTATTCATGTCTCAGATGGAGGCTAAGAAGGCTACAGAGTGTGGTTATTGGCCAACATTCCGTTTCAACCCTGATCTAGCTAAGGAAGGCAAGAACCCAATGCAGTTAGATAACTGCAAGGAGCCAAATAAGGAGCTTTACATGCAGTTCTTAATGAACGAAGGTCGTTATGCTCAGTTAACTAAGGTTAACCCAGCTAAGGCTCAGGAATTATTTGACCTTAACTTCGCTGATGCTTGCAAGCGTTACAGCAACTATGTATATCTTGCAGCTAAGGATTATTCAAACAAGGCTGAATAATATAAATCTAAAGTGGTGATTACTCACCACTTTTCTTTTTTATGAAAAATTAAGTCGATATTGATATAATTATCTTGAAAAAAATATTCTTTAATGCTAAATTTATAATACAAAGAGAGATTGGAGTGATCTTCATGTATGAAAATTCAGTAGAGAATAGAAAAAATATAATAGAAATGATTAAGGAGCTATCTAGCTATTTTACAAACATCCGTGATGCCTTATGTGAGCCTTATGGGCTATCTAGCATACAGGCTGTCATTATATTAGATGTATATCATCATCCTGAGGAAAGAAGAGTTACTGATATTTGTAAAAGATTACATAAATCCACAAATACGATTTCTCCATTAATTAATCGTCTAATTCAAAAGGGCTATTTAATGAAAAAGGTATCTAAGGATGATGCTAGAAGCATGCAGGTTTATTTGACAGATAAAACTAAGGAAATGGTCGATAACATTTTAGTAGATATTTCAGATTATACCTGGCCATTCTTTGAATCTATTTCAGATAACCAATTTGATCACATCTATACTGCACTTAAGCTTTTACTTGAGGTTACAAGCGAATGAAATATTTAATTGTATCGGATATTCATGGGGCAAGTGATTCTACAAGATTTATTTTAGAGGAATTTGAAAAAGAAAAATGTGATAAAATTCTTTTACTTGGAGATGTTCTATACCATGGTCCAAGAAATGATCTTCCACCATTTTATAATCCCAAGGAGGTCATAAAATTATTAAATCCCTACAAGGATAAAATCCTATGCATTAAAGGAAACTGCGAAGCAGAGGTAGACCAAATGGTCTTAGATTTTAAAATATTAGATTCCTTTGATGGAATATTAAATGATATAGAGGTTCACCTTGAGCATGGACATCATCTAGATTTATATTATGGAAAATCTCCATTAGTTTTATTTGGACATACCCATATTCCAGAATGTATTCATGATGAAAGAGGATTCTATAAAATAAACCCAGGCTCCATTACCATACCGAAAAATAATTCCAAAAGAGGCTATGGGTTATGGGAGGGCCATACAATAAGGCTATTTACCATAGATCATGAGGAAATAGCGAAATATACATACTAAATGCTACTTTTTGTAGCATTTTTTTATTTTCCTGCAATTTTTTTGAATATTTTGACTATTTATTATTATGAGGAGATAAGAATATGTATAAGAAAAAAGAAATCATCATAATCATCATTATTTTAGCTATTACTCTATTACTATCCTTTTTACCTACCCTAATTTCTAAATTCAGTAATAATGTGGAAGATGTAGGTACACCTAATCCCGTAAAGAACACAATTCAAATTAAAATAGAGGGCGAGGTCAAGGAGGAGGTAGCTTTAGAAGTGCCCATAGGTGCATCCTATGGCTATATCCTTACAAAGATAGAAAAATATTTAAATGAATACAGCATACTTGAGGATGATTTAAGGAAAAGATATTATAGTGATACTGTAATTCAGATTGAATCCTCCGATACCTCCTGCTTTATAGAAGAGGAAATTGATGATGGTAAGATAAAAATATCTACTGCAGAAAAATATGAGCTTATGAGCCTATATGGTATTGGGGAGGCTAGAGCGAATAAAATTATAGAATATAGGAGGAATAAGAAAATAGAAACCTGGGATGAGCTTAAAAAGATTATAGGTGTATCTAATGAAATTATGGAAGCAATTAAGGAAAAAGCCGTTTTGTAACGATTTTCATTTGATTCTTATTCCACTATTACTTTTCTTATTATCTTTAAAATATTGGCCATTTTTTATTGTTTTAGGACTATTTTTAATACTTTTGTACAAAAAAAGTCGTTTATTAATTCCCATTTCGATTTTTTTGCTCATTTTTTCATTAGAAATTGGAATCATTTCCTTATTACGACAAATCCCAATACCAAAGGAAATAGATGGCTATGTCTTGGATATAAAAAATGAGAATTCCTATATCATTTTCTATAAAGGAAATAAAATAGAGGTATCAGAATGGATGCATGAAAATAAGCCTGGGGATTATATTCATTTAAAAATTGAACTAAAGGAGATGAATGAAAAAAGCTATGACTCTGATTTTGATTCTAAGGAATATTTATATGGAAAAGGAATATCCTATCAAGCAAAGGGGAAGACAATCAAGAAAATAAATTCTTATTTTTCTATTTATTCCATTAAATATTATTACATAAGCTATTTAAAGAAATATTTAAGCAAGGAATCCCTAAGCTATAGCCTGGCTATGGTATTTGGTATGAATACCTTAGAAGAAGATGTCAAGGATTCCTATAGTATTTTAGGTATATCTCATATATTAGCGATTAGTGGATTACATATTATCCTTTTATTTAAAATAATATCCTTTATTTTACTTAAGGTATTTAAATATTATAAAAAGACCATTCCTATAGTATTCCTTATTACCTATGGAATTATTATTGGTGCACCACCAAGTGCACTAAGAGCAATTTTATTTGTTTTATTAGGTGCTATCAATAAAAAAGGAGAAGCCTCCTATACAAGATTAGATATCTTATCTATATCCTGTATAGGAATGCTTCTATTAAATCCATATCAAATCTATTCTAGCGGATTTATATTATCCTATTTGGTTTCCTTTGTTTTAATATTCAATAGAAGAGAGGGTGGATTAATAGGTGCATATAAAACCTATATATTAATCTATTTTTCTACATTCCCAATTACAATCAATATGACGAATAGAATATCTTTATTATCCTTTTTATTAAGCCCTATATTTAGCTTAATTCTATCCTTTATTTTAATACCTATATCCTATTTAGTTACTCTATTTCCTATCTTAGATTATGGACTTAAATATATATTTATATTTACGAATTCCTATCTTGAAGGAATAGTAGTATATAATTTATTTATACCTGTTCCATCCTTTACAATATGGAAATCTCTATTTTATTATATATTCTTTATCTTTTTCATCTTTTCTATTGGAATGAAGAAGAAAATAATACCACCACTAATTATTTTTTTATCCTATCTTTTATGTGCTATAAATATAAATATTTTAAATCCATTTTATGAGATTACCTATATCGATTGTGGGCAAGGGGATGCCTGCTTAATAAGGCTTCCCAATAACCGTGGGAATATGTTAATTGATGCATATAATTCCTATGATTATATAAAATCCTTAGGAATAAATACTATAGATATCTTATTATTTTCCCATTCGGATTCAGATCATATAGGAGATTATGAAAAAATTATAAAGAATATGAATGTAAAAAAGATTTATGCACCATATTCCGATATGAAATTTAAAGAGATAATGACAAGTTTAAATATTACCTATATAAAAAGTGATGATAGAATCAAATTTGGGGATATTCCAATGGAAATACTTGGACCTATAAATCCATATGAAGATCCAAATTCCAATTCTATTGTTTTAAAATTCAAAATAAATGAAACAAAATATTTATTTACAGGAGATATGACAGAGGAAGAAGAGCATGATTTAGCTATGAAATATGGTAGCTTACTTGATAGTGATATATTAAAGGTTGCACATCATGGATCTAATACTTCATCAACAAAGGAATTCTTAGATTATGTAACACCAAAGATTTCTATAGTATCTGTTGCGAAAGTGAATAGCTATAATTTACCTATTCCCTATATCATAAAAAGATTAGAGGAGTATTCTATAGTCTATAAAACATATGAGTGTGGGAGTATTACAATATTAGAGGGCTTTGGAAAAGTTCATATTTCAACTTATAGGTAGATTATGGTAAAATAAAAATACGAGAGGGTGATATTATGTTCAAGCTTCACTTTGATAATCAAATCTTAGAGGGTGTATTTGTCTATGATAGTGATTTTGGTTCCTTCTTTATCACAAAATGGAGTACTGTGGATCTTCCATTTTTAGGTATAAATCATTTTAAGGTTTCGGATAATGATTTATATATGATAATAAATGAAGAGGCGAATTATAAGATTTATTCCCTAAAAGATGAAGATAAATTTATGTATCTATTTGTAAATCAGCATGATGAAAAAATAGATGGTATAGAATATTTATCCTTTGATGATTTTTCAAATAAGGTAGAGGATATAAGTAATGTTAGTTTTAAGGCACTTCTTGCAAGTGTTACTCATTTACCTAATGGAAATTATGTCATTGGTAATGTTGGAGATTATATAAAGGCAATAGAGGAATTAAAAAGAAAATATCCTTTATGTGAAGCATTCTATAGAGGACATTATTCCTATAAATATACCCTTGTTCCATCTCTTTATAGAAAAAAGAAATACTACGATAATGAATCCTATATGTATATGGATTTTAAAACACAATTCTATAATGAATTATCGAATAAGAAATATATTGAAATATTAACGACTATGCAGCATTATAAAATGCCAACAAGGCTATTAGATACTACATCGAATCCACTAGTTGCCTTATTTATGGCTTGTGATAAGCCACAAAATTATAAGAATAAGGGACTAGGTGTTGGTGAGGTTGTCGTTATGAATGAGGCAATAAGAAATGTTAAATATTCCGATTCTAATGCGACAACTCTATTATCTAGCTTAGCTGTACTTGAAACCAATTATAAGCAGGAGCTATATGAAAAGATTTTAGAATCTAAGGAAAAGAATGATCCATCGATTTATAAGAATTCTATTGCTTATAAAAGATTTGTTGCAGAGGTACAAAATGAGCTTCCATATTTTGATGATACCTTCTTTACTCCAGATGTATTACTTAGACCAAGGCATGTAAAGGTTGGTATGATCAATGAAAGAATAATTGCACAAAGTGGATCCTTTATTCTATTTGGATTATGTAATTATGTGACAGGTGAATACCAGCATTTAAATACAGTTTCCAAAGAAAGAATCTTCATTGTACATAAGGAATATATAGAAGAGCAATTAAATATGCTTAATATTAATTCTGGTACAATGTATCCAGATAAAGACCATATTTCTGTATCTATTATGAAAAGCTACGAATAAAGAAAAAGTCGTAGCTTTTTCTTTATTATGAAATAATAATATGTTAAAATTTAACATATATTGGAGATGATTATTATGAAGCCTATTATTGGTGTTTTACCCCTATACGATGAAGAATTAAATTCT
>JAFPSY010000062.1:0-9848 GCA_017413585.1 Acholeplasmatales bacterium | reverse complement strand
TATATCCAAATATATAATTATGTATATGGTGGTTATAGAACTAAGCTATCCTCTACTTATACTGGTACAGCTTATACACAGCTAAACCAATTAAGAAGATTAACAGATGAAATCTTAGAGGCTTATGCATCTCCTGCAGCAGGAACTACAGTTGAGGAAATGCTTCTAGCTGCAAAGAATAAGCTTAAGGCAGATAACGATGAAGAGACCTACTATACTGCAAAGAATTTAAAGAAGCTTTATGGTGATACATTCAAAACCTATATGTATGATACCTTAAAGCTAAAGCAAGGCTCTACTTGCTATTCTTATAGCGGTCAAACATCAAACCTAGGTACAACCTTAGCTTATAAATTTGATGAATACACAAATTATGAGAATAAAGAGGAAATCACAGATGCATCCTTAATTCATTTTAAGGAATGGTATAACGAAGAGGAAAGAAACTCTACAGATATCACTGCATTATTATTAGATACTGAAGCTTATCCATCCTTATCCTTAGATATATTAGAATTATTAAAGAAGGATGATATTACTTCTTCTGCAATTACAAATTATTTAAGTGAAGAATTAGATGACGTTTCTGTAAAGATTTATAATGAAGCTTGTGAAATCAAGTATTCTGCAGATAATACAGATTATTCAAATGCATTATCTAAGGTAGGAAATGACAACATTTTAGCTACGATTTCTTATGATAATGTAACTTGGAATTTAAATATTATTGGAGATAGCGAGGATAAGGATTCTATTTTAATCCCTGGTACTTCTACTCCATTTGGTGTATTTGATTACTTAGAGGCAAAGAGTGGTACAACAACTGCTGTTGATTTAATTTCTTCAAAGATTGTTAAGACTACAAAGGCATATGAGGATACAAATAAGGATAGAGATTTATATAAGAGATATATTGAGAATATGCTTTTAAGCTTCTCTAATAATTATTATTCTCAAAGTGGATACCCTGCATCTATTGGTAAATATAATTTCTTAATGCTATATTTCCATACTGCTGATGTAGAAAAGATCATTGATGATTATTACAGAGTAAATGCTGCATCCTCTAAGCTATTAACAGATTATTCTTCAGATAAGCTAGTAAACTTCTTTGAAAAATATGTTGATATCCAAGAGGCTAACTACTTCTCCTTAGGTGGTACTCGTCTTTATGTATACTTAGATAGAGATGATGACGGCAAGGAGGATGAGGTTGCTGATTGGTGCGATTTGCTTGTATCTGATTTTGATGCAACAAGCGTATTTGCAGGCAAGACCTTCGGTGAGGTTGCAAAGCAGTTAGTTTGGGAAATCTACAATAAGATTAGTGCATCAACATCCTCTCATACAGATGCTGCATCAGAGTTAGTAAATGAGATTTCTTCATCTGCAAAGGTTGTTTATGCGGATAACCCAATTTCTGCTGAAAACACTTGGGCAGTTTATAGACATTTAGGATTAAATGTTAAGACTACAGATTTCACTGCAACAAATTCAACAACAGATATTGATTTTGATCTAAAGCAGCGTCTATATGATTATGCAAGAGGCTATAGCTTAGATGCAAATGGAAATATCACAAAGACTTATGAATATTTCTTAAATAATACATATCCTACATGCTATATCGAGCCAATGGGCGATAAGGATACAGTAGTTAAGGCTGATGATGATACTATTGTTGCAACAAAGGATGGATATAACCTAATCATGGTTACATCTGGTACTACTTCTGCATCTGCAAAGTGGACTAAGACAGATAATAGCGAGGGTATTTTAGAGAATATCGTATTCATGTATAACGAGAACCCTATCACAATTACAGATATCTATAATGATACTGAGGAATTAAATTTCAACCAGATTAAGTTCTACGTTCTAGATTATGCAATCCATGGTTCAGCAACATTAACTCCTGCATCATTATCCACTGCATATTCAAGATATCTATCTCCAGTAGTAACTCGTTTTACTTCTTCTGAGACACAAAGAATTATTTTAATCAATTATATTGAAAATTCTACAAATGCAAGCATTAGCTTCACAAAGAGCGGCAACAATGATGCATTTGCTAAGCTTGTAGCTATCGCACAAACTTCTGCTGATAATTATAGCTATTTATATAATGATACAACAGGTACATCTAACCTATATGATTACAAGGATGAAAATGGTAATCTAGTTACTTGGTGGGATAGCATTAAAACTATTTTAAAGGAGGAGGCTTAAGATGAAAAAGGCATTCAAGAGCTTACTTCTTGCAGGTACTACAGGATTAATGGCATTAACTCTTGCTTCCTGTGGTGGAGAGACAAGAAATTCTAGCGTACCTTACGGTGAAGCAAATAAATACAATTCTGATACTGTAATTGCCACTGCATCGAATGACATTACAAATGAATCCATGAAGATGACTTTGGCACAGTTCTATTCTAGATTAAGATATTCTGGAAACAATTTTGTTACAAATAATATTAAAAAGGCTGTTTATAGCAAGGAATATGATGCTGTAGTTGATGTTTTAACTCATGAGAACCTAGCTGATGTTAAGGATTCTACAAAGGCTTTAATTACATTAACTAAGAATGATACTGCCCTATATAGCCTAAGTGCTACAACACTTGATGCAACAGGTGCATTAAATAATTATCAATATATTCGTCGTTATATGGTAAACGCAATTCAATCCTTATTATCTAGTGGAATATTCTCTGCTACTTCTGCAGAGAAGGTTGCTGATATCGAGGATAAGGATATCGAGAAGTATTACACAAAATATATTGAGACTCAAGCAAGACGTGGAATTACAATTACTAAGGCTGAATTAGCTTTCACACAGCCAACAGATAATAGTGATGTAATCCAATTTACAAATTTCAAATCTATTGTTGAAAGTTATAGAGAATTAGTTGATTCCTTCATTATTACACAGGCTGAAAAGCTTGCAAGTAAGAATGCATTATATCAAATTGCAGATGAGGAATACATCTATGAATATGATGCAGACCCATCTACAGATGCAAAAACTAAGAATAGCTCATACTATCTATTCGATGAAAAGAAGATTGAATCCTTATATAATACTACATATAAGACATATGGTGAATATAAGGCTGTAATCATTCAGTTCAATTCAAGACGTGAGGCATTAAATAATACCGATGAGGTTACAGCTCATCTAGGCTATAGCTTAGCTGAGGCTGATACAGAGGAAAAGGTTAAGGCATATTATTTAGCATTATATAATTTAACCTATGCATATGACCCTGCACTACAGTTAGATGATGATAGATTCACGTATACAGTTTCTAAGGATGAAAATGGATTAAGTGAATTAAATGATACAGTTAAAACAGCTATTACAGATACTTTAGAGAATGGTGAATATTTCAAATCACCAAGAAACCTATCCGATAAGTATTATATGATTTATCATATCAGTACTAAGTATGATGTTTCTTCAAGCGATAAGGAAACTGAATTTGCTGATTTAACTTCCGACCAAAAGGAAAAGTATACTACTTATTTAAAGTGGGATACAATAGAATCTAATGCTTCTAATTATGCAGCAACAAATTATAAGGCTTTAATCTATAAGAATTTAAATGACGAGAACAAGGATAATGATTTAAGAATTTATGATCCAGTAGCTGAATATAGATTCTATAATTCTTATTCTGATGTTTATACATTAATGGATAAGTCTTATTTCAAGGATAATTTAATCTTCTCTTATGATGGCATTGAATATAGCTGTGAGGATTTCTATAAGGAAGCAAGCCTATATTATGCATCTGAGACAATTACAAATTATTTCCAATTAGAATATGCAAATTCCTTCTTCGATAAATATATCGATGAGGATACAAAGAAAACAAATAGCGATACTGTAAAGGATGCTATTTCAACATTCAATTCTAATGGTAATTCTCAATATCCTTCTTCTATGGGACTTGCAAATTATTTATTAATTGCATATGGCTATGAAAATGAAGAGGATGTATTAAAATATTACTTTAATGCAGCTAAGTGCTTAACAAGCTACAAGGCTGAAAAGGTATTTGAGGATTGGGCTGTTCTAAATCAGGAAAAGACCGATGCTGAGGGTAAGAAGATTTATAACATCAATGAAGCTTATAAGACTCAAGGTATTCTATATAACCTATTAACAAGTGGTAATAAGGATTATTCTACACTATTCAATATTAACCTAGATCATTTCTTAATTAATATTGATGCAAATGGTGATGGTACTCCTGATGATCCAGATGGATTCTTAAAGGATTTATCGGATACAACTAAGGCAGAATTCGAAAATGCTGTAGTAGAATTAGCTAGGGCATTATATGTTGAGGCTACAAGTGGCAAATATGGTGATAACTCCTACTATACAATTCTAAATTATCTAAAGCAGGCTTACGAAGAGGGTATGCCATTAAAGACTGACCCTACTAAGACTTGGGATGATTTCAAGTCCTTCGGATTCCTATTAACTGTTGAAGAGCTAGCTTCTAATGGTGATATCACTCAGGATTCTGTATCTAATTTCGTAGAGCCATTCAAGAATTATGTTAAGAATGTTTACAAGACATTAGATGAGGCTGATACAAAGATTGCAGATGATGGTAATTTCTATATCTATGATTCTACCAAAGAGGAAGGTCATGTACTTGAGAATGATACCGATGCATCAAAGATTACAATCGATACCCTATGTAAGACCGTATATGGCTACCACCTATTAATCGTTAATAGCTATAGTGGACCAGATTCTACAGATTACAAGAAGCCAAGTGATTATGAATCACAATATGCAAACAATCTTCCTATTACATTAATTGCAGATGATGAATCTACAGATAAGGACGAATCTATCGTTGTATATACAGATTCTTGGAATGAGAATTCCTCTGAGATTTCATTCAACCAATTCTTCATCTATTATGTTCAAAAGGCAAATAGTGCTACATCTTCTCTAGAATCAAATATTGCATCTTTATGCTCTACATTATTTGATAACTCTATTTCTAAATATGTAAGCTCTAATTTCCAGACCTTCTTATTATTATCTAAGTTAAATATCCAAATCGACGCTACAAATGGTCCAAAGGTATTTACTTATAATACAGCAGATGGTTTAGATGTTGAATATTACAAGAATACAGTTATCGATTGGGGAGATGAGGATCAATATCTTCCTTGGGTGGATGGTACTTATAATTGGGATAGACCAAAATCTAAATAAGAATTTAGGCAAACTTCGGTTTGCCTTTTCTTATGCATAAAAAAATCCTAGCATATTTGCTAGGATAGTTTTTTACTATTGCTTTATTAGAGATAGGGCCATCTTATGCTTCTGATAATCAATATCAATTACATAAACATGTACCTGGTCCCCAACACTTAAGATATCCGATGGATGAGAAACCTTTTGTGTACTCATCTTAGATACATGTACTAATCCATCATATTTAACGCCACAATCGATGAATGCACCAAAGTCAACTACGTTTCTTACTGTACCATCAAGCTCATCTCCAACCTTGATATCTTCAAAGTGCATAATATCACTTCTAAGCTTTAATCCAGGGTAGGAATCACGAATGTCACGAAGTGGCTTTTCAAATGCATCTAAAATATCATTTAATGTGAACATATCAATGGATAAATCCTTTGAAATTTGGCTTTTATCAAGCTTTTTAATTTCTTCCCTAATCTTTTCTGTGCCTAAGTCATTTGCGTTTAAATCCATTAATTTTAATATGGCTTTAGCCTTATCATAGGATTCTGGATGAATTGGAGTTTGATCTAGTGGATCAATCGCATTTAATATTCTTAAAAAGCCTACACATTGCTCATAGGTTTTAGGACCAAGCTTTGCAACCTTCTTTAATTCCTCTCTAGACTTAAATCCACCATTTTCCTCTCTATAGGCAATAATATTTTTAGATACTGCCTTTGTTAAGCCGGATACATAGGAAAGTAAGGATATAGATGCAGTATTTAAATTAACTCCAACCTTATTTACAGCATCCGATACAACATCATCTAAGGCTTTATTTAATTTCGATTGTGTAACATCATGCTGATACTGTCCAACACCTATGGATTTAGGGTCGATTTTAACAAGCTCTGCAAGTGGATCTTGAATTCTTCTTGCGATGGATATTGCACTTCTCTTTTCAACGGTTAAATCAGGGAATTCCTCAATAGCAATATCGGATGCAGAATATACAGATGCACCAGCCTCGCTTACCATTACATATTTACAATCAAAGCCATTTTCCTTAATGACATCAGCAATGAAGCTTTCCGTTTCTCTTCCTGCAGTACCATTACCAATGGCAATAATAGATACATTGTATTTCTTAATTAGCCTTGCAATCGTAATTTTAGATTCAATAACTAATTTAGGGTCAACCTTTGAATCCTTAGATTTTTCATTTGGATAAATAACTCCAATTTCCTTTACACCACTATTCTCATCAATTACAGCAAGCTTACAGCCTGTTCTATAGGCAGGGTCAACACCAAGTACAACCTGGCCCTTCATTGGAGCCTGTAATAATAGATTCTTTACATTCATTGCAAAAATATGAATCGCTTGTTCTTCTGCATTTTCAGATAAAATGCTTCTGATTTCTCTTCCAATAGATGGTGCAATTAATCTCTTATAGGCATCATCTATTGCCTCCTCTAGCTCTTGCTTAAACAAAGAATCTCTATTTCTTGTAATATGTCTTCTTAAGAAATCAATATCTCTTTCAGGCTGAAGCTCAAGTGTAACATTAATTACATCCTCATCCTCAGCTCTATTAATTGCTAAAACTCTATGAGGCTTAATCCAGCCTGTCTTTTCGGAGGAATCATAATAATTCTTATATTTTTCCTCAGGATCATTATCATTTTTCTTCTTCTTGCAAATAATAGTTCCATATTTTAATGCAGCATCTCTAATATATTTTCTAAAATCCGCATTATCACTAATCTTTTCTGCGACAATATATTTAGCATTTGTGATAGCATCCTCCATAGTTTTAACCTTATCCGTTAAGAATTTAGATACTATTTCGTTTTTATCTCCTTGATTATAAAGCTTTAGCATAATATCTGCTAAAGGCTCAAGGCCTAAGGCAATAGCCTCTGTTGCCTTTGTCTTTTTCTTTTCCTTATATGGACGATATAAATCCTCAACATCGATAAGCTTTGGTGCATTTAAAATATCTTCTCTTAAGGAATCTGTCATCATACCCTTTTCTTCAATTAAACGAATGACATCAGCCTTTCTCTTTTCTAAAGCAACTCCATAATTATATTCATCAGAAATAGCACGAATTGCCTCTTCATCAAGACCTCCTGTAGCCTCTTTTCTATATCTTGCAATAAAAGCTACAGTTTTATCATCAGCAAGCATTTCTAAAACGGCACCAATTTGGTCTCTTTTAACCTTAAATTTGTCCTCTATTGTCTTTAATACATTATCATTTAAAACTACATCTGCCATATAAATTCTCCTTTTATTTTGAAAAAATAAGGCCCATTAGGCCTTATCTTATGCTAATTCTAATTGGAAGCTTGAACGCTTGTCCGTACCTGTAATGAATTCAGTAACATGACGAGAGTCACTTCTGATTGTCGCAAAATCTGTGAAGAAAATTCCCCAAGGTTTTGGTTCATTTGTTTTAGAATCATAATCATATTCATATTCTTTCTTAAGGCCATCTTCACCAGCAATATAACCAAAAGCGAATTCGTTTGTAGATTCGCTGCTACCACCAAATTTAGTGCTTGTAATTGCATTCTTATTCTTACCAACAGATAAATCAATCATGTATAATACAGCAACCTCAGAATCATTAGATGCATCATCATCAGCTAAAATCTTTTCATTATACTGATTAATCGTATATTGAATTTCAATTAAAGCCTGAAGTGCTAAATCCTGTTGCTCATTATAATAGAAGGTTACGGATTCATCATCCTTATTCTTGCCATCATCAATTGCCTTATCTGGATAAAATGCTGTGAAATCAAATGCAGCAAAGAAAATATGCTTATAATATGTACCATCACCATAATCATCTGAATTCGCATGCATTAGCACACCCTCATAATTCATCTTTTTGAAGGTAACTTCTTTTTCATTATATGTATAAGTCTTTCCAACATAATCAATCTTTTCCTCAGTTGTACCTCTATTTGCAAGTACAAGTGGAATTGTAATTGCAGCTGCTAAAACTAATACAAGTCCTACTCCTGAGATTATCCAAAATAATTTATTATGTAAGATATTATTCTTTTTTTGACCCTGTGTGGCTTTACCTGATACTTTTTTTCTTTTAATTGTTGCCAAGTCAATCATCTCCTTTAAAAATACTACACGTTAAAGTTCAAATTATTTTATCATAATTTTGGCATCTATACAAGAAAAATAAGAGAAATCATATGATTTCTCCATTATCTTCTATATATACTTCTTTATCTTTATTCCATAGCTCACTAAGCTTACGTCTTAATGGTTTATATAAATAAATCATTGTGAATGCAATTGTAGACATTAGCATAATTTCAAATGGAATATCAGCAAGCCAATAATGATATATATCTATCTCTAGGAATACTATGTTTGTCACAAAGAATAGCATACAATAAATGTATGCACCTAGAATACCACCTAAGGTTAATAGCCATATATTCTTATTCTTAAGTAGCCATATAATTCCAATATAGATCATATAGCCTAACCACATAGGTATCATAACAATAGGTGTTAGGCTTCCCATATAAATATTATCTAATAATACATGAGCAAATATGATAAGACTCGTCTTTTTAAAGCCAAATACCGATACATATATCGCAAGCAGTAAGAATGTAAATTGGAAATTTGGAATAAAAACAAAGAGCTCCTCTTGAATAAAGAGTAATACACTCATGAAAGCTAATATACATAATTCTCTTACGGTTATTTTATTATTACTCTTACGGTTAATAATTAAAAATAGAATTACTGCAAGGACAAATAAGCCTACAAGAACATAAACAATAATACGGAAGGTCTGGGTAGAATTGTAATAGCTATTAAAGGATATAGAATCATTGAACATAGAGGTATTATGTAAATTATCCCTTTCGTTAATGGCAAATATCATATTATCCTTTAATTCTATTCCATCGATTCCAGTAGATACTGTTTGTTTTACATAATCATTAAAATCAATCGTATCCTTATAGCTTACGCCATCCTTTATATAGCATAGCTCAAACCAAAGCCAAGTGGATGTACCATTCGTTTTTATATTGAAGGAATCTCCTTCAATACCAATTAAATAATGTCCATACCCAGTTTCCTTATATTCAATTGTATATAAGTTGTTTAATACCTCAAATAAGGTGTCATCCTTTTTATACTCAATACGCTTCTTTTCTACTAGCTGATTATCCATATTATTCACAATAAAGGTAATTGTACCTGCACGATTTGCAGATTTTTGATTATTATGAATAATCACATAAACCATACTGAGTATCATTAATGAAATAAGGAGGACACCAAGAAGTATCCTCCCTATTTTCTTAAGCAAAAAGGATTACTCCTGTTCCTTTATCTCTTTGAACCTTATATGCCATTAATGAAGCATAAATCTGATTGGAAGAATAATCATACTCTGCCTTTTCCATATCAAACTGATAGTTATCACTATCAAAATGATTGTCAAATAGATACTTAATGATATCTGTATTCTCTTCAATCATAAATTCTCTAGCATTCTTCTTAGCTGCAGCTAAAGGTAATAAGAATAAGCTTAAGGATGTATCCTTTGCTGCATAGCCTTGTTTTACAGCTG
>JAFPSY010000061.1:0-6554 GCA_017413585.1 Acholeplasmatales bacterium | reverse complement strand
TCACCTCTAAAAAAATTATAGATACATTATACTACAAATCAATTAAAATCTCTATACATTACAAACATTTACTTTAGTAATTCTCTTTTCTTCTCTATATTTTTTGAAAGCCTTGTAAAAAGTTTCCATTGGCCTTAAAACCAATTTGAGGATTTCCTATCCATCGCTATAGCAAGGAGGAAAAAATGAAAAAAATAAGTGTTAAATTCATTGCTGAATCCGCCATTATTGCGGCACTCTATGTTGTAGCGACATGGCTTTTAGTTCCCATTTCCTATGGGCCAATTCAATTTAGAATATCGGAAGTCTTAATGCTTCTAATAGTATTAAACCCTAAATTTTCCTTCGCACTCATTTTAGGCTGCTTCATATCGAATACCACCTCAAGTCTTGGGTGGTATGATATGGTTTTTGGTACACTTGCAACCATAATTGCAATCATCCCTATGTGCTTCATTAGGAAAATGCCTATCGCTGCCATATTCCCTGTAATTTCGAATGCATTTATCGTATCTTTAGAGCTTGGAATTGCCTTTAATCTATGGAATGAAGCCTTCTGGTATAATGTATTCACTATAGCCTTAGGGGAGGCAGTAGTTTTATATTTACTTGGTATTCCACTTACCTGTGCAATTGCTAAAAACGAAAGCCTTTGTCTTCTTATGGAATTAGATAAAGATAAGGCCGTATCCATCCATTTCTTAAATGGCTATGCAATATTAGCCTTAGGCTTCTTCGTATTAAATATTATTTTATATTTTGCATATCCAATGTATTCTATAAGTAAAGATGAAATTACAACCAATTATACTATGTTTCTTCTTACAAGAAATGGGGCTTATTGGCTCATTCTTGCAATTGTTTTGGGGTTATGCTATTTAGCTATTGCAATATTTTTAAAGAATAAAATAAGACTTATTCTTGGTATAGCAATATCTATTCTATCCATCTTACTTCAAATAGTATTAGGAATAATTTTTAAAGATGCATTAACAAGCTTTTATTATTATTTATATTTCTTATTCCCAATATTTTCCATTCTATTATCGATATTTACATATAGAAATACAAAGACAAATAACGAACCAAAAGAGGAAGCTAACTAGCTTCCTCTTTCCTTTATACTACTCTAGGAGAATCCTCTTTATAAGGGTCTGTTCTTTTTAATCCCTTAATAAATCTTTCAAGCTCTAAATCCCAAAATCTCCATTCATGGGCATAGCCTGGAACAATATTATATAAATGGGATATACCCATTTCATTTAAATCCTTATCGATATCATCATTATCCTTTAATAGAGTATCCTTATCTCCACAGGACATATAGATAAATGGAATATCTGTTTTTCTTCCAATAATCTTTTTAAAATCAAAGCCTAATTCCTTCATTTGCGTATAAGGTGCACTAAATGCACCAATGGCAGAATAGCTTCTTGAATTCGTTAATCCATGGAATAGGGCACCAAAGCCACCCATAGATAATCCTGCAATGAAATTATCCTCTCTTCTTGAGGAAATAGGGAATGTGCCATATAAGAAATCCTTAAGCTCATATTCAATGAAATCAAAGAAATTATCCTTAGTTACTGGAGTATCCCAATTCATATAGAATTTGTTTTCTCCATTCACCATACAAATGGCGATATTGTTTTCTTCTGCATAGAATTCCGCTCTTGCATATCTTCCCCAATTCTTTTCATCATTTAAATAGCCATGTAAAAGAATTAATAATGGATATTTCTTGTTTCTTTTATCCTGATAATAGGTATTTGTTTTTGCATCATAATTTGATTCTAATGTTGGAGAGGTTTTTGTTGGTAATATCAAGGTAAAATCAACCGCTCTTCCTAAAGCATTACTAATCATATTGATATCAATATGTGCCATATTATTCCTCCTTTAATGGGTATTTATCCTCAAGCTCTAAGGATGCATCTGGATTTAGAGTTAAATCCGCAAGGCCTGGGTATTCTTGGTATTGATAATATCCTGCAGCAGCAATCATAGCTGCATTATCTGTACAATATTTAATGGATGGAATGCATACATTAAAATCCTTTGCCTCATCCATAAATCTTTCCTTTAAGCCCTTATTTGCAGATACACCACCAGCAACGATAATGTATTTAACATTTCTTTCCTCTGCAAGCTTCAAGGTCTTTCTGACTAAAACCTCAGTTACAGAATCCTGAAATGATCTACATAAATCATTTACGTTAATTTCTTCTCCACGCTGATGAGCATTATGCGCTAAATTAATAACTGCACTCTTTAAGCCTGAGAAGGAAAAGTTATAGGATCCATCCTCTAAATATACTCTTGGTAAATGATATGTATCCATACCCTCATGTGCAAGACGGTCTACGTGAGGTCCTCCTGGGTATGGTAATCCTACAACTCTTGCAACCTTATCGTATGCCTCACCTACAGCATCATCTAGGGTTTGGCCAATAATTTCAAAGGAGAAATGCTTTTTCATATAGATTAATTCTGTATTACCTCCAGAAACCAAAAGCGCAATACAAGGGAATTTCATATCATGCTCAATCGCATTTGCATAAATGTGACCAGCTAAATGATGTACTCCTATTAAAGGCTTATGATACATCATAGAAAATGTCTTAGCTGCATTCACTCCAACAAGTAAAGAGCCAATTAAGCCTGGTCCTTCGGTTACCGCAACTAAATCAATCTCTTCAGGGGTTACTCCTGCAGCCTTTAATGCTTCCTCAAAAACTAAGGAAACCTGATATACATGGTGACGAGATGCAACCTCAGGTACAACTCCACCAAATTTTTCATGAATTTTAATTTGTGTATTTGTAAAGCAGGATAATACCTCCTTGCCATCTCTTACAACGGCAACTGATGTTTCATCACAGCTTGATTCCACTCCAAGTACAAGCATAATTTATGCCTCCTTCTTTAAATTTGCATAATCCAATCGAATGATCTTTTTTAAATCCTCTGGATTCATTTCGATTTGAAGACCAATTTTTCCTGCAGAAAAGAAAATCGTATCCTGCCCTATGGCATCACTATCGATAAGAGTAGGGAATACCTTTTTCATACCAATAGGTGAGCAGCCACCTCGAACATAGCCTGTTAGAGGTAATAATTCCTTAACCTCAATCATTTCTAGGGATTTTACGCCTGAAGCCTTCGCACATTTTTTTAAATCAAGCTCAGCATATACAGGTACTACCATTACATGATAATGCTTCGTATTATCTACTGTAACTAAGGTTTTAAATACCTTAGATGGATCTAGATTTAAGGATTTTGCGACAGTAAAGCCATCAACAGGAACACCCTCTTCATGAGGATATTCTCTAACATTATATTTTATTTTCTTTTGATCTAATATACGCATAGCGTTGGTTTTTTCCATTATTTAAAGACCTCCCTCACCTGATAGCTTCTACCTACCATAGTAAAGCCCATTCTTTCATACATAACCTTTGGGGTATCTTCATAATCTGCAGTAAGATAGATATCCTTAATGCCCATCCTCTTAAGCTCATTTAATACATGATTAAATAAGCAAGATCCATAGCCCTTTTTCTGATATTCCTCTAATATACTAAAATTTTCAAGCTTTGCAGCATCCTTATATTGAAATACCTCAATAAAGCCTACAGGCTTGTCTATATCATAAACAAAATAATAATCGATTCTCTTTTCCTTAAGGCAAACATCAAGAATTCTTTTCGTATTCTCCTTTGAATATTCCTCTCCATATTTTAATGTATCCTTATAGAAATATTCATAGGCCCAAGAAGAATCACTTTCCTTAAGCTTTTCTACCCTATAGGTATTATTTCTTAATACATGAAGTCCAAAGATAGAGGAATGATATTCAATTTCATATTCATAATCACTAAATTTTAATTTGCCTGTATAGGGATGCTCTAAATCAAATTGCACAAAGGATTTTCTGTGATAAAGACTTTCCATAACATTATCATCATTTTTACATACATAATAGTTATGATAATATTTCGTTTTTAATTCATCATCATGATAATAAATATAATCCTCATGTACCTCCTTTTTACAGAAGGTTAATATATATGCTTCCTCTACTTCCTTATAGGAAATCATTTCCTTTAAATAAACAAGCGCATTTTCATTATTCGAATAATAATTCTTTCTTAAAGATATTCTTTTAAAGCCAAATTTTTCATATAAGGAGATAGCACCTATATTGGATTCTCTAACCTCTAAAATGAAGGATTTTGCCCCTTTAGAGTGTAAAATATTTATTGCATAGGCTAAAAGCTTTGTTCCGATACCATTATGCTGATATCCCTTATTTACACAAAAATTTAAGATTTCTCCTTGCTCTCCATCAAAGGATATAGATATATAGCCTATAATTTCATTCTTATCCTCATAAACATAAAAATGACTCATAGAATTGGATAAATTATCCTCAAGCATTTCACTCCCTAAGGTAGTACCTAAGGTATCCAGCTCTAAGGCTACAATCGATGGGATATCCTTTTTATTATATAGCCTTATCATTTAAATTTCTCTCCGCTTCTGTTTCCCTTAAATAATTAGGAACAAGTAAATCTGGCTTATCTACCAATACCTTATGAGAAATTACATAGAATGGATCTACCTTAAAATTGGTATCCGATACCTCATATTCATAATTTGTATTCTTTAAATCCGATAATAAGGTATGTGCCTCATCAACAATATAGGAATCCTTATTTGTATCCAAAATACAGCCAAAGACATTACCTCTTCTTGCATCAATCGTAGATAAAACGATACCCTTAGTACCTGATGCCATAAGCTTTAGGGAGGATATTACATAAAGTGGCTTATGCATAAAAACAGCCATCATCTTACCTACAGTAACTGCCATTCTAACTCCAGTATAGGACCCAGGTCCATATCCTACAATAATCTCATCTAAATCCTTAGACTCGATATGATTATTCTCTAAAGCTTGATTTACTAAATATACAATATTTTTTGCATGGTCCTTATTTCCAGGCATATATTTTTCAAATAAAACCTCATTATCCTTCACTAAGGAAATGTATAAAATTTGAGTAGATGAATCTAAAATTAATGAATACATTATAAGGCCTCCTCAATTCTTTGATATCTTCCGATACCACTAATCGTTATCTTTCTTTCTTCTTCGCTTATTCTTTCTAAATCAATTCTTAAATATTCCTTAGGAAGAATCTCAGAAACCTGGAATGGCCATTCAATGACGCATACGCCATCGCCTTCCATGTATTCCTCTAAATCGAAGTCATTATTGACTCCGTTTAGTCTATATAAATCCAAGTGATAAAATGGTCCTTTATCTCCCTTATATCCCTTTACAATTGTAAATGTTGGAGAATTAATAACCTTTTTAACACCTAAGGCCATACCAATTCCCTTTGTAATGGTTGTTTTACCTGCAGATAAATCTCCAATAAGTAAGCATACATCTCCAGGATTTAAAAGATTACCAATCTTCTTTCCAACCTCAATTGTTTCTAGTGCATTGTTCGTTTTAAAGCTTTTCATAGTATCACTCATTTCATTTTATTTAATGCAGTACAATTATACTCTTTAGGAGTATAAAATAAAAGACTCCGGGAAACATTTTCTTCTCCCGGAAATCCTTCTAATTCATATTTAATACCTTTTCCTCTTCCTTAGGAAGCTTTGTAATAGCTTTAGCGTGAAGCATTACAACCTCTTCACCTGCAAGCTTACTAAATTCATGCTTGACGACGCACTCAAGATAAATGACATCGCCCGTTTGAACCTTCACCTTAGATTCGTTTATGACCTCATAGCCTAAGAACTGAATATCATTTGCGCAGCAAGTCATTACCTGACGTCCTACAACAAAGGTATCCTTAGATACATCTCTTACAAAGGTTTTAAATTTAAATGTTTTATTTAAATACTTTTCCCAATTGTCAAATACCTCAACATACCAGGTTGGATAAATATCCTCCTCAAAGGCAATTTCATCCTTAGATAAATCATAAGGTAAATCCTCATCTAGAGTAGCACTTAATCTTCCATCAGGCTGTTCAAAAGCAATTTGAGCTTGCTGGGTCATTGCACGAATAAGTCTTCTAAATTGACCTAAATTCTTACTTTGATCTTGGATTCTATTGAAAATTACTAAGGAAGAATCTCGAACCATTGTCTGGAAAATTTGCTTCATATTATTAAACATAACCTGGAACTTAGAAGCATCAATTAAGGTTATTTGCTGGTAAATTACCATTCTTTCAGGGAATTCCTGAGAATTCCAATCAAAGAATGCATTATATTCAATTACAAAGCGGTCTGGTGTATATTTTTTATCTAATGCATCAAAGAATTCTACTGTAAAATCCTCTAAGGATTCTACATATTCTACGTGGATTTGATATTTTTCGCACCATTCCTCTTCATATTCTACCTCACCCTCTTCACAACAGATAATGACAGTAGAATTATTATGATAGTTATCGTTATTCTCAACGATTTCCTTGATTAAAGATGTTTTACCACTTTCAAGAAAACCGTTTAAAAGAAAT
>JAFPSY010000060.1:0-9659 GCA_017413585.1 Acholeplasmatales bacterium | reverse complement strand
ATAATACACTTTTATGTATATACATAATATCAACTCCTCATTCATTATAAATGAATTCGAATAATAAATCTATTGTAAATAGAAAATAGGCTCCCCTGGAGCCTATTTCTATCAGTAATATTTTCTTAAAATGAAATTATTCCTCAACTTTTTCTGCCTTAGGAGCTACAACCTGCTTGCCTTTGTAGAAACCACAGTTTGAACATACTCTATGAGCTAATGTTAATTCACCACAGTTTGGACAAGTGATCATTCCTGGAACATTTAAGGCTAAATGAGAACGTCTGATTCTCTTCTTCATCTTAGAAGTTCTTCTGAAAGGTACTGCCATCTTTTACACCTCCTAGATTAAATCTTTTAATGCTGCGAATGCAGGATTAATATCTGACTCTTCACTCTTTTCCTCAGGTTCAGGATCAGATTCAAATTCACAAAGAGTATAGCTCATAGGCTTTTCACAAAGAATATTTGTAACAATTGCTTCCTTTGTGTTTAATGTAATTCCATCAATTAGGAATACATCCTCTAGAGTTTCATCCTTAGTAAAAATCTCTTCTGCCTTAGTATCAATTGGATAGGAAACAGGTTCTAATGATACAGAATCCTCTAATGTAAGCTCACATACAATGTGGAAGCTTATATGGTAGGTATCTATACCTCTTTCCCTAATTGTAGATGTTACATGAACATTGGATACGGATATAATATCCTCAAATCCATTAAGGACATCGGTTAAATCAATATCCTCCTCTACAGTATATGGGAATGTAACCTTTCTTAACTGAGCCAGAGTTAACTGCATAAAAATCACCTCAGCATTGTCTATTATAAGTGTATGATAATTAAATGTCAAGAAGAAAATCATTTCCTTTTATTATATAAAAGGGGGATTCAATTCTCTACTCAAACTTTAATTCCATATCTACTAAGCCTTCGTAAAAATCATCCTCATGTGTAACCAAAATTACAGAACCAGGGAATTTATCTATAGCCTCCCAAAGCTCTGCCTTAGATAAAACATCTAGATGATTTGTAGGCTCATCAAAAATTAATATATTACTTTTCTTCATCGTCATTAAAGCAAGCCTTACTTTAGTTTGCTGCCCACCAGATAGCTGGCACATTGGCTTTACCGCAAGGTCCCCCTTAATTCCAACAGAGGCAAGTATGCTTCTTAATTCTCCATCGGTCTTTAAATGATAATAATATCTTAAATACTCAATTGGAGTTGTTACTGCATCATATACTTCCTCTTGTGCAAAATAATTCAAATCTCCACTAGGGTTCCATACGTATTTGCCACCAAGAGGTGGAATAAGCCCCATAATCGTTTTTAATATTGTAGATTTACCTACACCATTATGACCTAAAATTGCGATTTTTTGGTTTTGCTTCATCAGGAATTCTAAGTTCTCTAAAACAACCTTATCTCCATATCCTACGGTAAGGTGGTCAAGCTTTAATACCTCTTGTCCTAATCCTTTAGAGAAGGGGAAGGTAATATGCATAGGCTCATGGTTCGTAGGCTTTTCTAGAACCTGAATCTTTTCAAGCATTTTTCTTCTTGATTGTGCACGAGTGGTAGTTGTTGCACGAACAATATTCTTTTGAATAAATTCCTGTGTTCTTTTAATAAAGGCCTGCTGGTTTATATAGGCTTGCTTATATTGCTCTTCTCTTAAATCCTTTTCCTTAAGATATAATTCGTAAGGCATATTATACCTGACCATATTCTTATTTGATAAATTATATACAACCTCACCAATTGTTTTTAAGAAGCCCTCATCATGAGAGATGACAACAAAAGCCTTTGGGAATCCCTTTAGGTATTCTCCAAGCCATTCAATATGGGCAACATCCAAGAAATTGGTGGGCTCATCCATTAATAATACATCTGGTGCTTCAAGTAAAAGCTTAGCTAAATATACCTTTGCACGCTGTCCACCAGATAGCTTTGATAATTCTGTATCTAATCCATATTCAGCAATACCTAAGCCATTAATCATATTTCCCATAGTGGAATTCATGGCATAAAAGTTTGCTTTATCAAGCTCATCTTGAATTGCTTGGGCATAATTTAGATATTTTTCATATTCGTATTCAGGGCATGTTGCAAGCTTATCATAATAGGAATTCATTAATTTTTCCTTTTCGATTAAAGGCTTAAATACCTCACTGATATAATCTATGATAGAAATATCCTGCTTTACCTTTAATTGCTGGTCTAAATAGGCATAGCTTACGCCATTCATCCATGTAATTTTTCCAGCATCAGGAATTAAATTCTTCGCAATTAAATTCATAAATGTGGATTTACCACAGCCATTATCTCCAACCAAAACGATATGATCCTTCTGAAGAATTCTGAAGGATACATCATTAAATAGATTGTTATCCGTATATTTAAATTTTAATCCTTCTACTTCAAGTAATCCTCCCATAGAATCATCTCCTTTTTAAAAAAAGGCCTAAGGGATTATCTTAGGCCATAATTTTACTTCTTTTCTTCGTTAAATTTAACCATCATATTTAAGAATTCTTCCTTAGAAACAGTAATCTGCTCCTTCTTTCCATATTCTCTATATGTGATGGTACCATCTTTAACCTCATTATCGCCAATTACAAGCTGATATGGGATTTTCTTCATTTGAGATTCACGAATCTTGTATCCAAGCTTTTCCTCTCTATCATCCATTTTAACACGAATTCTCTTTTGCTTTAGCATAGATACAATTTCATTAGAATAATCTAGATGGAATTGGTTGTTAACAGGAATAACCATTACCTGTACTGGTGCTAGCCATACAGGAAGTACACCCTTAGTCTCTTCTAGTAGGAAGGCAACGAATCGATCCATAGATCCTAGGATTGCTCTATGAATAACTACAGGTCTTACCTTTTGGTTATTTTGGTCAACATAGGTTAATTCAAATCTTTCAGGTAGCTGATAATCTAGCTGAATTGTAGATAATGTTACATCATGACCAATAGCACTTCTTACCTGTACATCAAGCTTAGGTCCATAGAATGCAGCCTCGCCTTCAGCCTCATAATAATCAACACCTAATTCCTTTAATACCTCACGAAGCTCGTTTTCACTTTTTTCCCATAATTCATCATTACCGAAATATTTCTCTGTATTTTCCTTATCTCTTAAGGATAGACGGAATCTATAATTCTCGAATCCAAAATCCTTATAAACGTCTAAAATTAGCTTTGTAACAGCCTTGAATTCCTGTGCAATCTGATCAGGACGGCAGAAAATATGAGAATCGTTTTGAGAGAACGCTCTCGTTCTTTCAATACCAGTTAAGGCACCAGATGCCTCATATCTAAAGTCATTTGCGATTTCAGCAATTCTTACTGGTAAATCTCTATAGGAATGTGGCTTAGATCTAAACATTACCATATGGTGAGGACAGTTCATAGGTCTTAATACATATGCCTCATCATCAAGCTCCATTGCAGGGAACATATCATCCTTGTAGTGAGCCCAGTGACCAGATGTCTTATATAATTCAACATTACCTAAGGATGGAGTCATAACATGCTGATATCCTAAATCATATTCCTTATCCATAATGTAATCCGATAATAATCTTCTTACGATAAATCCATTAGGTAGCCACATAGGAAGTCCTCTACCTACTAAATCATCAAACATGAAGATTTGCATATCACGACCAAGCTTTCTATGGTCACGCTGCTTTCTATCCTCAAGCACCTCTAAATGATGTGCTAAAGCCTCAGGAGTTGCCCAGCAAGTACCATAAACTCTAGTTAATACATCATTCTTAGAGTCACCTCTCCAGTATGCACCTGCAACACTTAAAAGCTTAAAATTCTTAATTAAGCCTGTTGACATTACATGAGGTCCACGGCATACATCGCTATATTCACCCTGATCATAAATACCAACCATATCATCATCGATGGCATCAATTAATTCTAATTTATACTTATCGCTTGCAAATTTAGCCTTTGCATCTGCCTTAGATAGCATATAATGCTTAATAGGTAAATTTTCCTTAACGATTTTTTGCATTTCCTTTTCAATCTTAGGTAAATCCTCATTTGTAATTGCCTCAGGAATTGCAAAATCATAGTAGAATCCTTCTTCGATTGCAGGACCTACACCAAATCTTGTACCAGGGTATAGACGAGCCATTGCCTGAGCCATTAAATGGGCACAGGAGTGATTGATAACCTCAAATGCTCTTTCATCATCGAAGGTTACTAAATCAAGCTTTCCATCCTCCTCTAAAGGCATCTTTAAATCTACAAGACGACCATTAAATTCTGCAACACAGCATTTCTTTGCAAGGCTTGGGGATAATTCCTTTGCTACCTCAATAATTAGCTTACCCTCTAAAACCTCAAATACACTTTCATCCTTTAAAGTAATTTTTAACATAATATCTTCCTCCAATAAAAAAATCCTTAAGAATAATTTCTTAAGGACGTATGATCGCGGTACCACCTTAGCTTCCAGATTAAAATAATCTGACACTCAATTCACCTTTAACGCAGGAATACGGAATGACATTTCCTTCATTCATCTCCAAGGTAGTAATATAAAGCTTCTCTTTGGCATTTTCACCAGCTAGCCATCTCTTATAAAGAAAATCCCCTTTATATCTTGTCCTCTTCATTGATAAAATAATTATACTCGATTGTATTTCCTAAATCAACAGAATTCTTAAATGTATTTGAAAAAAGAAAATGGAGATTATATAAATCTCCAATTATCTGTTATAAAATGTTGAATCATCCATGTTTAATACTTCTGCTAAGGATGTTAGTCTAGAAAGAATTCTATCCGCCTTAAGCTTTGAGGATGCAGAATCATCAATAGCTAAATGCTTTTTCAAATCATTCGGATTAAGATTTGATGAGAAATAGATAGGCTTCTTTGCCATCATACGGTAATTGATGATAGGACCTAATATTTCATCTCTAAGCCATGGTGTCATATTTTCACTACCTAAATCATCAAGCATTAATACCTCAATATCCTTAAGCATATTGATTAGCTCTTCAAATCTATTTGTTCCTATAGCACCCTTTAAATCTAAAACCAAATCAGGGAAATAGATGAGTAAGGATGGTACATTTCTTTTCGATAGCTCATTTGCAATAACAGCTAAAGCATAGGTTTTTCCGATTGCAAAGGTACCATATAAATATAGGCCATGATCAAAGGTGGAATTATCCTTTTTTAAGCCATATTCTGTAATATGCTTATAAATAATCTTTCTAGATTCCGAATTTGTATCGAAGGATTCAAGCTTTGCATCTAATATGCCCTCTGGCAAATACAAGGTTTTAATTAAAGAATTTCTCTTTTGTCTTTCTGCCCTTTGGTATTTACATTCCTCAATAGAAAACTCATCTAAATCATTGACGGAAAGGCAATATCCTATCTCATTGTTTTTACAGTATTCTAAGCCCTTGCATCTTGCGCAATGTCTTCTTTCCTCATACATCAAGGCAAAATCATTGACATTATTAATATTTACATTATGTTTTGGAAAAAGCTCTTGTACGCTTGCAACAAATTTATCTACCTGCTCTAAATCTGCAGCAGGTAATTTAATTTTTTCCATTATTTTGCCTCCTTCCAAACAATTTCACGTTTAGATTGACTTGAGAAATCACTGTCCTTCTTTGATTTTGAAGGTCTTAATTCCTTAGTTGTAGTAATATATACTACTGCATCCTTTGTCGATAGAATATTATCCTGAATCCAGGATTCAGCAACCTTATTGAAATAAGTAACTGGAGGTAATTCTCCTCCCTTATCTCTTAGGGTTTTAATGATCATACAATTGATTACGCCTCTTGGAAGGCTAATCGAATTATAGATTTCATTAATCGTTGCAAGATATGTTGCAGGGTATTTAGGATTTACCATCTGTAATACTCTACTTGGGGATGCGTTATCTAAGAAGGAAACTAAATCGGATGGCTTACCATCTAATTCCTCCTTTTCAACAAGCTTAGGTGCATTCATGTTTCTTCTATATTCAAATAAAACATTCGCCTTTTTCTTTAATATACGATAATCAAAGTAGCCATTTTTATTGATAGAATCCATAAATAGAGTAGCCATATCATGCTCATTGAATAAATAAACAAAGGATAATTTAATGATTTGCTCCTTAAATGTACTATCGATACCTGCTTCTAGGTAATCCTCATTGATTTCCTTTGCAAATTTATCAAAATCAAAGGTTACATTTTTGATTTCTAAATAATTTGTTGGATTTTTTCCTAATAGGTAGCTAAACTTTTCAAAGGTTTCATCACTGCTTACCCTTGATGAATAAACCTCATCAAAGGATTTTGTGATTTCCTTATAGCCTAAAACATCGGGCTTATCAATTAAGAAATGCTTCTTAATAAGCTCATATGCTTCCTTTCTTACCTTAGAATGTAGGTATAAGCCATATACAGCATCTTTTATAAAATTTTTAGGGGATAAGGGTGGTAATAGCACATAAATATAGTCCCCATCTTTTTCATATGTAAGTAAAAGACCTATTCCCTCGAGCTTATTTTTCGATCTTAAAAAATCGACAGGCTTCAAGGAGTAAATATCGAATAGGTCCTGATGTATAATTTCCTCGCTTTTTAAATTATTACGATTTAAAAGGGCAGCGAATGCCATATAAAGCGTAAATGCATCATTTCCGATTAATGGTGCATATAAAAGGGATAAAGCACTAATATCATCGGTGGATAAATTAAAGCTGGAATAAATATGAAATTTTGATGTGCTAGCCACTAAATTCTGGGCCACAATACTCCTACTTATGAAGGGATACGCCCTTGAATTCGAATTTTGCTTCTAAGCCCTCTAATACTTCCTTAATGAAGGTAGTAGCCTTTTTTGCTGCGCCAACAACGAAGTCTGCATGAACCTCGAAGTCGATAGATGTTTCAGGGATTTGAGGCTCAAGCTGAGTAATCTTTGCGATAACCTCCATATGAGGTGCTTCAGCATATACCTCGCAGTAATCATCATTTTCAGAAACAATCTTATAATGAGCCTTATTAAGAATATGCATATATTCCTCCTTAAGCTCCATATAATTTGCCTTGTAATAATGAGTTTGTAGTTCTAAGGATTTTGCGTTTTCGCTTGTAATAATGTCTGCCATAATTTATTCTCCTTTAATCATTTCTAATATTTTTAGTACCTGGCGTTCTGTTTCTTGAAAGCTCCCTTTACTGTCAATTACATAATCTGCCAAATCCCTTTTTTGATCTAAATCCATTTGTGATGCAATTTTTGATTTTGCATAGGAATAATCTATATGATCCCTTTCCATAAGCCTTTCTATTTGCGTCTTCCTATTAAGGTATACACAGATTACCTTATCACATAAGGAATCAAATTTAGACTCATATAATAGGGGTACATCAACAAATACGATTCCATCTGCCTTATTTATTTCCTTTAATACCTCTTCTTTAATAATGGGATGGGAAATAGAATTGAGCTTTAGCTTTTCATTCTCATTATGGAAAATTAATTCTCCTAATTTTTTTCTATCTAATTCTCCATTATCTAAAAAATAGGAACTACCGAATGCTTCTTTAATTGCATTATAAATAGGCATATTTATTTTTTGAAGATTGTGATTGATTAAATCACAATCAATGACCTTAAAGCCCTGTCGTTTTATAATAGATATTACATTACTCTTTCCAGAGGCTATGCCACCAGTAACGCCAATGACCTTTCTCATTCTATCACCTCTGACAGTTCTTACAATAATATGTCATTCTTTTATCTATTTTAACACGATTTAATGCCATTTTGCAATTAGGACATATATTTTTTGTGTGAACTTGTAAAAAAGCTTGGTATTCTCCTTCAACCCCTAAGCTCGATGTATAGCTTTTTATCGTTGTACCCTTATGCTCTATAGCAAGAGTTAAAATCCTTTTGGATTCTTTTAAAATATCCTTAAGGTTACTCTTAGTAATTCTATAGCCCTTTTTCTTAGGATTAATTCTTGCACTAAATAGGACCTCATCTACATAGATATTACCAAGCCCTGCAACAATTTCTTGATCGAGCAATAATGGCTTAATCGCTTTTTTACTTGTATGTATTTTATAATATATATCATCTAAATCTATATTCTCATTTAATATTAAATCTGGGCCTAGCTTAGATAGTGGTAATTCATTATAGATATTCTTATCTATATATTTCAT
Source organism: Acholeplasmatales bacterium (assembly GCA_017413585.1). Lineage (GTDB taxonomy): Bacteria > Bacillota_I > Bacilli_A > Acholeplasmatales > Anaeroplasmataceae > Anaeroplasma. Next base: position 1,430 of record JAFPSY010000060.1, on the reverse strand, counting down.
CCTACCAAATTTTCTAACATCCTTGTAATAAAGGGTAGAGTTGTCCTTAAAATGGAATACGACATGAATATGCTTATCCTCCATAAAGGAATTCTCTAAATAATAATATTTACCCTCCATTCTTAGATGGGATAATATATAGCCTTCGTTTAGCTCAAATATTAAATATTTTCCATATCGCTTGATATCGATTATCGTTTTATTCAAAGTATTCTTTAAAAAATCCTCTAAAGAATCCTCAAGGATACCTTGATAAAATACATCGATAGATTCTATGGTTTTATGAACTAAATTGCTTTTTAATACTCTTCTTACGGTTTCAACCTCAGGTAGCTCTGGCATTATTTTACCTCGTACCAATTCTTACCGAAGGAATCATCTACAATTAGAGGTACATCAAGCTTGACTGCATTTTCCATGTTTCTTTCTACAAGCTCCTTTAATGTATCCTCTTCTCCAGCTTCTACCTCAAATACTAATTCGTCGTGAACCTGTACGAGCATTTTGCTTCTTAAGCCTCTCTCCTCAAGCTCATTATCAATTTTGACCATAGCAATTTTAATAATATCTGCAGCACTACCCTGAATTGGCGCATTCATTGCGGTACGCTTTGCAAATTCTCTTTGCATATAAATTTTGGAATTAATATCTGGTATATAACGAATTCGATTCTTCATGGTTTTTACATAGCCATTATTTTTACAAAATTCGATAGTTTCATCCATAAATGTTTTAATTTCAGGATATGCCTCATAATATTTTTTAATAAAATCCTGAGCCATAACGTTAGATATATGTAAATCTTGGGCAAGACCAAAGGCACTAATACCATAGACAATACCAAAGTTAACTGCCTTAGCACGTCTTCTTTCCTCAGGTGTTACATCCTTTGTACCAAATACCTCCTGAGCGGTTCTTGTATGAATATCCTCTCCATTTAAGAAGGCTTCCTTTAATTTTCCTACATTTGCCATATGAGCTAATACTCTAAGCTCAACTTGGGAATAATCTGAGGAATATAAGCTATTCTTAGGGTTAGATGGTATAAACATCCTTCTAATCTTATGACCCTCCTCTGTACGAATAGGAATATTTTGTAAATTAGGCTCAATAGAGGATAATCTTCCGGTTTGGGTTAATGCCTGTTGATAGATGGTATGAACCTTATCATCAGGGTATATCATTTCTCTTAAGCCACTGACATAGGTGGACATAAGCTTTGTTTTCGCTCTATATTCAATAATTAATGGAACAATTGGATTTGCCTCCCGAATAGCCTCTAATACCTCAATATCCGTTGAATAGGATTGTCCCTTTTTCTTTGGATATGGTAATCCTAGCTCATCAAATAATACCGTACCTAATTGCTTAGGGGAGGATATATTAAATTCATGATTTGCTAAAGTATAAATCTTTTCAACAAGAATATT
>JAFPSY010000059.1:0-3643 GCA_017413585.1 Acholeplasmatales bacterium | reverse complement strand
TACTAAAAGCCGGCGGGTCTAGAATCACAAGGGAATATTTATTAACTATGTCAGGTGAATGAAGGTAATCAAATACATCTGTACAAATCGTATTTAATTGGGTATAGCCATTGAGCCTTGCGTTTATCATAATTTCATCACAAGCTCTTTGGGAGATGTCACATGCATCTACATGTCTTGCACCATATTTACAAGCATGAAGTGCAAAGCCACCAACATTAGAAAATGCATCTAATACCTCTTGATCCTTTGCATATAATCTTAAGATATCTCTATTTAGCTTTTGGTCTAGGAAATATCCAGTTTTTTGACCATTTTCCATATCCACTATCATATGAATATCATCTTCTACAATCTCAACTCTAGGATCAAATTTTCCATAAAGATATCCTTTTATTTGTTCTAATCCTTCTTTTTCTCTTACAGGCATATCGCTTCTTTCATAAATTCCCTTACAGCCCGTTAATTCAACTAAGATATCAACTATATCTTGTTTAATCATATCCATACCTAAGGACATAAATTGCACGGATAAATAGTCACCATATTTGTCTACAATAAGACCTGGTAGGAAATCTGCCTCACTAAATACTAATCTAGTAGCACTCCATCCTAAATTCTTTCTATGCTCTATGGCATACTCTATTCTTTTTTTAAAGAATTCCTTATCAATGACCTCATGTTCATCTAAGGATAATATTCTTACCATTATCTTTGAATTCGTATTTAAAAAACCATAAGCGACAAATTTATGATCAAAGGTATATACACTACATACCTTACCATTTTCTATCGTACCCTCAAAATTAATTATTTCATTATTAAAAACCCAAGGATAACCATTGAATATATTATCCTCTTCATGCTTATTTAATATAACCTTTAGCATTAAACCACTTCCCTTACTTTAGGTATTTACATTGTATAATACCAAGAAACTAAAAGCAAATAAAAACCAAGGAATCTAGAAAGAAAAACAATCCAAAAAGGATTGTTACATTTTCTTTTCAACAAAGGCTAAATAATCGAAAGCCTTCTTTGTTAATACCTGTAAATTAAAATGCTCAAGAATGCTTCTATATAATTCTTCTCCACTCTTATTTATACTTCTAGCTAATAGTACCATTTCCTGATATGGAATATCATAAATTAAGCGATCTCCCTCTCTTAATTCAGAAATATCAAATATTCCCTCCTTAGGCCATAAAACAATATCATATAAATTATCTGTTGTTTTTAAGCCTAATTCCTTAATATCCTCCATAATAATATCTAATGCTTTTTGTGATATTTTAGCCACATTAAAAGCCTCTCTTAGGCGAGCCTTTAATGTATTTAAAGTAACTGGAGCTTCCATATCTACAACATTAAAAATATTTTCCTTTAAATGTTCTAAGGTAGTAGGATTACCATTATATAGGTCATCTAATGTCATTTTTTTTAAATTGTTAAATCGTTTGTAGCAAGCCATAAGCCATCCTCCATTTGTATTTATTATAATATACATTAAAAGAAAAATAAAGCACCTTAAGCAAGGCTCAAGATGCGTTATCTATTCTTGAATTGAGCTAAGTATAGCTTTTTATATTCTCCATCTAAAAGTAATAATTCTTCGTGTGTACCACGCTCTTTAATTATTCCATCCATAACAACTAAGATTTCATCTGCATTTCTAATGGTAGATAATCTATGAGCAACAACAATTGTTGTTCTACCCTTACATAATTCATCTAGAGCTTCCTGAATCATAATCTCTGTTGCGTTATCTAAAGCACTTGTTGCCTCATCTAAAATTAATATAGATGGATTCTTTAAAAATACTCTTGCGATAGATAATCTTTGTTTTTGACCACCAGATAATCTTACACCACGCTCACCAATTTCTGTATCATAGCCATGATCAAGTGAGGTAATATAATCATGAATATTCGCTCTTTTAGCTGCAAGGATTACTTCATCCATAGTAGCATCTAGCTTACCATATAATATATTATCCTTAATGGAGCCATTAAATAGGAATACATCCTGCTGTACTATACCTATATTTCTTCTTAAGGAATCAAAGGTGATTTCATTGATTGGGATACCATCAATAGAAATATAGCCCTCTGTACACTGGTAAAAGTTTGGAATTAAATGACAAATTGTTGTTTTACCACCACCAGATGGACCAACTAAGGCAATAGTTTTTCCAACATCTAGCTTAAAAGAAACATGAGATAATACTTCCTTTTTCTCCTCTTGGTATTCTATATCATCCTTATAATCCTTATTGTGATATCCAAAGGATACATCGTGGAATTCGATTTCTCCTCTTAGGGTATCATAGGCTTTTGCGTTCTCCTTTGTCTTTTCCTCTTCCTCATCTACAATTTCAACAAATCTTCTAAAGCCAGTTACACCATTTTGGTATTGTTCTACGAAATTAATTAGTGTAGTAAGTGGAGAAATGAATAGGGAAACAGAGACAACAAAGGTTACATATTCTGGGATATCTAGCATACCGTAGGCAGCAAGTATTCCACCACCAACCAATAAGGCAACATTAAATAGGTCTGTAACAAAGGTTGTTGTTGAGGAATATATTCCCATAGCCTTATAGGCATAGTATCTAGATTTTACATATTTCTTATTGCCAACCTCAAATTTTTCTAATTCCTTATCTTGGTTTGTAAATGCCTTAGTTACACGAATACCTGAAATAGAGGATTCTAGTGCACCATTAATTTCAGCGACATTCCTTCTTGTTTCCATGAAGGCATCACGCATTCTTTTTCTTACAATTAATGTAATAATTACAAGTAGTGGAACACAGCCTAAAATGACTAAAGCAAAAATCCAATTTAAATAAAATAAATAGGTTAAGGATAATATTAAGGATATACCACAAATAAAGAAATTTTCAGGTCCATGGTGAGCAAGCTCAGAAACATCCATTAAATCATTTGTCATTCTAGACATGATTTTACCTGTTTCATGCTCATCATAATAAGAAAATGGTAATTTTTCTAGCTTCGTAAACATTTCACGTCTCATATCCGCTTGCATCTTAACACCAATAACGTGGCCATAATATTGCACAAAATATCTAAGCCCCATTCTTATGAAATAGCAAGCGACTAATATAGCACCTAAAATGATAATAAGCGTAATCTTTCTCATTTCCTCTAAAGTAGAATCAGGAACGATATTTCTTAATATCATATTTGTCAAAATAGGATATACCATACCAATGACTGCAATAAGCAAGGATGCGGTCATATCGAGTGTAAACATTCCCTTATAGGGCTTATAATAGCGTATAAATCTTTTTAACATATAACCTCCTTAAAGACAAGAAATGGTCTGTGAAACACAGGCCATTATTTATCTTCTTCTTTTGCTTCTGGTAAAGCATTTCTGAAATTGATATCCAATTGATTGAATGGAATTTCAATACCATTTTGATCAAATACATTTTTAATTTCTCTTAGCATATAGAATTTTGTATCCCAATAATCCTGGCGCTTACACCAGCATCTCACAAATATATCAACAGAGGAATCACCGTATTCACCAACCTCAGCGAATGGAGCTGGAGTAGCAAAGATTTTTTCGTTGTTGCCACATACCTCTTTCGCAAGTCTTTTTGCAAGCTCTACAT
>JAFPSY010000058.1:0-16481 GCA_017413585.1 Acholeplasmatales bacterium | reverse complement strand
CCTTAGATTTAACTAAATCCATTTGTGGTAACTTTTCAACAGAGGCCTTATCATTTCCAATTGCATAATAGATTTCCTTTTGTGATTCAGGCATCTTTTCTACATATTCACTGAAGGTAACAAGCTTATCCTCATTAAAGCTTCTAAGTAGAATTAAATCCTTTAGGGAATCCTTACGCTCACCATAATTTTCATATAGACCAAATTTTAAATGTCTACCCCAATCCTTATAGAATTCCTCATATTTTTCTCTATCGTTCTTAACCATACGAGATAATTCAGCTAAAATCTTCTTTTCAACATTCGCTGCAATCTTCTTGATGGCTCTATCCTCCTGCAATGTTTCACGAGAAATATTTAGTGGTAAATCTGCACTATCTACTAAGCCCTTTACAAATCTTAGGTAATCTGGGATTAATTCCTTACACTTTTCTAGAATAAATACACCCTTTGTATAAAGCTGTAGTCCCTTATCATCCTTATCGTTATACATTTCATAGAATGGCTTCTTTGGAATGAATAGTAAAGCATTATAGGTAAGCATACCTTCAACATTTACATGAATGGATGTAATAGGGTCCTGCCAATCCATAAATTTAGATTTATAGAAATTATTTAATTCCTCATCGGTAACCTCACTCTTATTCTTCTTCCAAATAGGAAGCATAGAATTGATAGTTTCAAGTTCCTTATGTGTTTTTGGCTTGAAATTAGGATCCTTCTTTTCCTCATCGGTTGCAGGGTCAAGCTTAGTTACCCAAGTCTTAATAGGGTATCTTACATAATCTGAATATTTCTTAATTAATTCCTTAAGCTTATATTCCTCTAAATAATCACTATATTTATCATCTTCCGTATCATCCTTTAGATATAAGGTAATTACAGTACCATAATCCTCCTTATTTCCATCTTCGATGGTATAGGATTCAACACCCTCTGATGTAAATAGGTGAGATGTATTATCCTTAATAGATTTTGTTAATACAGTTACCTTATTTGCAACCATAAATGCACTGTAGAAGCCAACACCAAATTGACCGATAATATCTACCTCTGGTGTATTTTCCTTTTCAACTGCTTCCATGAATTCCTTAGAGCCTGATTTTGCAATAGTACCTAAATTATTTTCAAGCTCCTCTAAGGTCATACCAACACCATTATCCTTAATGGTTATGGTCTTATTCTCCTCATCAGCTTCCACCAAAATTTGGTAATCCTCCTGTGGAATTGAAGTATCGGTTAAGGACATATAATGTCTTTTATCGATTGCATCGGATGCATTCGATACTAATTCTCTTAAGAAGATCTCCTTATGTGTATAAATCGAATTAATCATCATGTCTAATAGACGTTTTGTTTCTGTTTTAAATTTCTTTGTCGTTTTCATTTTACTGCCTCCAAACTATTCATAAGTAATTATAATTCTATTCTTTGGCACTGTCAACACTTAAGTGCCAAAAATCTAAAAACTTTATATTTTTTCATAAATTTTTAATTCTTATAGTATAATGAATTTAGGTGATAAATATTATGGTTGAGGCATTTAAAATAACCGCAAGGGAGCTTAGAAGAAATTTAAAAATTCATGTAAAATATCCAGATGATTACGACCAAAACGAAAGAAAATATCCCGTAGTTATCTTTTTTGATGGAGAATTATTTTATAACTATATTGGAGAGGATTTAAAGGTCTTTGATACAGATAAAATCACTAGTGATATTAAAGAGGATACCATACTTGTATTCCTACATTCCCCATCCATTAAGGAATGGAGAATGAGTGAATTAAATCCATATTATAATGGAGATAACAAGGATGTAGATAGCGTATTATCCTATATCTATTTCGAATATATAACCCATAATGTTTTACCAATTCTAAAGCAAAGATTTCGTATACTAGAGGATCAAGTCTATTTATTTGGTATAAACGAAGGTGCAATTGCTGCCCTTTCTATGGTATATAAATACAAAGAATATAAGGGAGCTTGTCTATTAAATCCTACATTAAAGCTATGTGATGATAAAATCAACGAAGATTTAAAGAATAATTTCACATGCAAAAAGAGTATATATCTATATAGAGGAGGACATAAAACAGATTCAAAGGAGGATGACCTCTTCTACCATTTATGCACACGCTTCGATTCACTAAAAACAGAATTCCTAAAATATGATTTTAATACAGAAGGCGATAATTCCTATTTAGATTTAAGTGAACATATCTCTATAGGAATTAAACATATTCTGCTCAATAAATAAGATAACCCCTGGCAAAAACCAGGGGTTATCTTATTTTTCTAGATATTCAATTACATTTTTAATATCATCGTGTATAGCAATCTTCGCCAAATAATCATAAGGAGTTTCACTCTTATTTAATAAAATAAGATTTTCACCTCTAAAATATCTTAGGAAGCCTGCTGCAGGATATACTGTTAGTGATGTACCTGTAACAATAATGGTATCTGCTTCACTAATCGCATATAAGGCATTCGATACAACCTCATCGTTAAGCCCTTCCTCATAAAGTACAACATCAGGCTTTATGATGCCACCACAGCTACATCTTGGAACCTCATAATTCTCATTGAAAATATCCTTTAAGGAATAGAATTTATGGCATTTCATGCAATAATTTCTCATGATAGATCCATGAAGCTCATAAACCCTCTTTGAGCCTGCCTCTTGGTGTAAGTTATCAATATTTTGTGTTACAACCGCTAAGACCTTCCCTTCCTCTTCTAGCTTGGCAAAATATTTATGGGCTAAATTAGGCTTAGCATTCAAATAAACCATTTTTGAAAAATAGAATTGATAAAACTCAGAAGGATTCGACATAAAGAAGGAATGAGAAATAATCTCCTCTGGTCTTATATTACTTTTTGTTTTTTGATTATATAATCCATCTGCACTTCTAAAATCAGGTATACCTGAATTTGTAGATAAGCCAGCCCCTGAAAATATAACTATTTTTTTACTTTTTTCAATGATTTCCTTTAATTTTTCTAAATCACTCATATGCCACCTATTATTATCCTAAGAGATTTAATATTTCATATGTCTCAATGTCATCTAGCTTTTCTTCTATAGAGCTAAATCTTGCATCCATAGTTATTAAAATCTTAAATAGCTTTTACAGCTTCAATAATTTTAGCTACTGCATCTAAATAAGGCATCTCTTCTTTAGCTAAAGTATCTCTATTCTTAAGCTCAACAATACCCTCAGATGCTCTTTTACCAACAATAATTTGATAAGGCACACCAATAAGCTCCCAATCCTTAGCCTTAAAGCCTAAGCCCTGGTTTCTATCATCTAAGACAACCTCAACATGAGATTCCTCTAGCATAGAATGAATCTTATCTGCTAATTCCATCTGTTCAGGAAGACTATATTTAACAGGTAATACTACTGCATGATATGGTGCAACATTTAGTGGCCACTTAATACCAAATTCATCATGGTATTGCTCAACGATAGATTGGAAGGTTCTTGTAACTCCAATACCGTAGCAGCCCATTACCATTGGTACATTTTCACCCTTCTCATTAACATAAGTACAGTTCATTGCCTTAGAGTATTTTGTTTGAAGCTTAAATACCTGACCAACCTCAATACCTCTTGCGCTCTTTAGTGGCTTACCACAAATTGGACATCTTAGGCCATCCTTAGCTAATCTTAAATCACATACCTTACCTGTAAAATCTCTACCGAATTTTACATTCTTTAAATGGTAATCCTTTAAATTAGCACCAACATAGAAGGAATCCATATCCTTTAATTCCTCATCGACATAGATATCTAAATCAACTGGTAGATTTACAGGTCCAATAAAGCCCTTAACAATACCTAAGGAAGCTAATTCCTCGTCTGTTGCAAGCTTTAAATAGTTTTCGTTAGAGCCAGATTCATTTACAAGCTTAATTTCATTAATATCCTTATCTGCTCTTACCATTGCAACAATGAATTTTTCATTCATGAAATCATGGTAAACCATAGTCTTAGCTAAATTCTTAGCATCAACTTTTAGGAAATCCACTAATTCCTCGATGGTTGCATGATTTGGTGTATATACCTTTTCCATAGGAGCTTCTTCATCTCCCTTATAGCCATCTAGCATAGTTGTAGCCTTTTCCTGGTCAGCTGCATAATGATTTTCATCACAATAAATAATTGTAGATTCACCAATCTCAGATAATGCCATAAACTGGTGAGAGCCATTACCACCAATATTACCGGTATCCGCTAAAACTGGTTGGAAATTTAAATGGAATCTTGTGAAAATCTTAGAATATGTATCATACATAAGCTTATAGGATTCTTCTAATCCTGCCTCATCCTTATCAAAGGAATAGGCATCCTTCATGATGAATTCTCTAGAACGAATTAAACCAAATCTAGGACGGAATTCATCTCTATATTTTGTTTGAATTTGATATAAAATAATAGGTAATTGCTTAGGAGATTTAATTAAATCTCTTGCGATAGAGGTGAAGATTTCCTCATGTGTTGGTCCTAAGCAGAACTCTCTATCATGACGATCCTTAAGTCTCATAAGCTCAGGACCATACTTCATCCATCTACCAGATTCTACCCATAATTCCTTTGGTTGTAAGGCACTACATAAAATTTCTTGGCTTCCAGCCTTATCCATTTCATCCTTGATGATAGCTTGAATTTTATTTAAAACTCTAAGTCCCATAGGTAGATAGTTATAAACACCAGCTACCTCGTTTTTAATCATTCCAGCACGAAGGAGTAAAATATGAGAATCTATTTTTGCCTCATTTGGGGCTTCCTTTAGTGTGGAAATTAACATTCTACTTGCTTTCATAACTTTAATTCCTCTTTTCAAATACCTTTGAATTATAGCATATATTTTATAAATTATCTATGAAAATGCTTTATATTCATAATAAATTATGAAATAACTTTGAAACTTGTTTTCATATAGGGTATAATATATATAGACTTTTTCCGAATTCGAATTTCATAGGAGGTTTATATGGACAAGTTATACAACCGCAAGGAGATAGCTATTTTTGCGCTTGGTGGTTTAGGTGAAGTCGGTAAAAACATGTATGTTATCGACTATTTAGAGCAATTATTCATAGTAGATTCAGGAATCCTATTTCCAGATTCTCATCTACTTGGCGTAGATTATGTTATCCCTGATTATACATATTTAGTACAAAATCAACAAAGAATCGTAGGATTATTTATTACCCATGGTCATGAAGACCATATTGGTGGTATTCCATTCCTACTTAAAAAGGTTAAAATACCTAAAATTTTCGCTGCAGGTGTCACTGTAGATTTAATTGAAAATAAGCTTGAGGATTATCCAGAATTATTAGGCTCTACTCAAATTGTAGAATTTAAGAGTCATTTCGTTTATGAATTTAAGGGTGTTACTGTATCCTTTATAAGATTGAATCACTCCATTCCAGATTCCTTTGCGATATGCTTTAAAACAGAGCTTGGTACCATTGTACATACCGGAGACTTCAAAATTGATTTAACTCCCGTTGGTCCTGCTGCAGAATATGAAAAGCTTGCCTTATTAGGCCAAGAGGGTGTTTTATGCTTATTATCTGATTCAACCAATTCACTAAGACCTGGTGTTACAGAATCTGAAAAGAAAATTGGTTCTTCTATTAAGGAATTATTTAAGCAGGTTACAGATAGAATTATTGTTGCAACCTTTGCATCCAATATGTTTAGAGTACAACAGGTCATTGAAGCCTGTGTACTTACAAACCGTAAGGTTGCCGTCTTTGGTAGGTCTATGGAAAAAACCATCGAGGTAGGACAGCAGGTAGGTTATATCAAAGCACCTAAGGGTACAATTATAGCTCCTGAAGAGATTGATAATTATAAAGCATCCGAAATATGCTTATTATGTACAGGATCTCAAGGAGAGCCTTTAGCCGCATTATCTAGAATTGCCAATGGCTCTCATAGAGTCATTAAGCTAATGCCAAATGATACAATCATCTTCTCTTCAAATCCAATACCTGGTAATCAAGAGGGTGTGAATAAAACCATCAATCAATTATTCCGTAAGGGAGCAAATGTAATTACACATTCCCCTATTACCGATACACATACTACAGGGCATGCATCTCAAGTTGAGCTTAAGCTTATGCTTAATTTATTAAAGCCTAAATATTTCATGCCTATTCATGGTGAATATAGAATGCAAAGAGTACATGCTGATTTAGCTATTGAATGTGGTGTTGATCCAAACAATACCTTCATTTTAGAAAATGGTGATGTTCTTGCCATCAATGACCATTCCGCAAGAAATGCAGGTCATGTCACTGCAGGTGATGTATATATCGATGGTGAAGGCATTGGTGATATTTCAAAGGATATTATAAGAGAGCGTAGAATGCTATCTGAGGATGGTATGTTCTCTTTAGTTATAACTATCGACACAAAGAAAAAGATTATTCCAATCGAACCACAGGTAGTTTCTAGAGGCTTTATTTACATGAAAGATTCTGAGGCATTAACCAAAGCTTTCGTTGAAGCTTCCAAGAAATTCTTACTTGATGAAATGGCTAATTCTAATGTAGTCATTTTAGGTATGCTAAAGCAAAAGCTAACTGAATTCTTAGAAAAGGAAATCTATTTAAAAACAGATAGAAAGCCTATTGTTATTCCATTATTTATGGATTTAGCACCAGGAACAAGCATAGAATAATATAAAGCTGTCACATATTTTCAAACTCATTTTGAATTGTGACAGCTTTTTCTTTTTAAACGTATGAAAGAAAAGTAACATTTTGAATTACATTGTGTTCTTTTGTTATTTATGGTATAATACATACTAAAAAAGGAGGAACATATAATGTTCAATTATAAAGGTAAAGTAGTTGCCATTACAGGCGCATCTTCTGGTTTAGGAAAGCAAATGGCTGAAGGCTTCGCAAAGGTTGGAGCTGATTTAGTATTATTAGCTAGAAGAGTTGAAAGACTTGAAGCATCCGCTAAGGAGTGGAGCGAAAAATATGGTGTTAAGGTACTTCCTGTTCAATGTGATGTAACTAAGGATGAATCTATCCTTGCTGCAGTTGAGAAGGTTGAAAAGGAATTTGGTCATTGTGAAGTAATCATTAACGATGCTGGTGGAGAAAGAGGTACAGGTACTCCTTTATTAGATTATAAGAAGGAAGATTGGGAATTCACATTAAATCTTGATTTAACTTCTGTATTCTCTGTTACTAAGGCATTCGGTAATTTAATGAAGAAATCTATTGCAGATGGTAAGCAGACTTATGGTCGTGTAATCAACATCGCATCTATCTATGGTTTAGTAGGTAATACAGCAATCCCAACTATTGCATACCATTCAACTAAGGGCGCTGTTGTAAACTTCTCTAGAGGTGCAGCTGCAGAGCTTGCTCCTATGGGTATTACAGTTAATACAATTTGCCCAGGCTATTTCTATACAGAATTAACAACTCAAACTCTTGATTCTGAATACTTCCAGGAATTTGCAAAGAGATCAGTTCCAATGCAAAGATATGGTAAGGAAGGCGAATTAAACGCTTGTGCTATCTTCTTAGGTTCTGAAGAGGCTTCTTACGTAACTGGTCAAGCAATCGCTGTTGATGGCGGATATACTTGTATCTAATCAATAAAATAATATAAGGGTCGGAAAATTCCGACCCTTTTTTTATCTTATGGATTTATAATGCTCTCTTTTATCTATATACATGTTTTCATCCGCATCCTTTAATGCCTTTAAAACATCCTTCCTAGATTTCTTTAAAGAATATCCTACCGCAAAGGAAATATCATTTTTCATCGATTCTTCCTTTATTCTTTCTATATAATGTATGATTTCTTCTTCACTAATATCATCTAGGATGATAATAAATTCATCTCCACCAGAACGGAAGATTGGAATAGGTTCAAATACACTCTTTAAGGTTTGGGCAGCTCTTTTAATTAAGGCATCTCCCTTTAAATGACCCAATACATCATTAACCTTCTTTAATCCATTAATATCTAAGAAGATAACTCCAATAGATAAATCGTTATCTGCTTCTATGAAGCGCTTCATATAATCATTCATTGCGTTTCTATTTTGAAGTCCTGTTAAGACATCCATTGAACTCATTTCCTTTAATTTCTTAAGTAGTAAATAATTCGATATCTCAGATTCAAGAATAAAGGTAGTTATTTCTAGGGTTTCCTTTATTTTAATTGTATCGATATCCTTAAAATTATTTACCCACATATAGCCTATTAATCGATCATTCGATTTTAACGGGAATAATACTAAAGAATTCACATTCGATTCCTTTAAGGAATTATACCATTTGATATTCTTTTCCTTTAAGAATTCCATTTCATGTAGATTAGAGATGATAATACAATTATTATCTCCTAAGGTTTCATGCCAAGTAAATACTAATTGGGAAAATTCACGATTAATGTAATATCCCATCTTTTTTCTATTGCTTGTAGAAACTCTATCCTCAGCTAAGGAAACTACTTCCTCCTTATCCTTATCTACAACTAAAATACAACAGAATTCTGCATTGCACATTTCTCTTATATCCTTAACGATATGATTCAAGGTTTCAATAAAATTCTTTGAATTACTTAGCTGTAGGGTAGTCTTTAATACCTTATTCGCAACATCATTTGATGCGCTTGATAAAATGCTTGAATCAAAGGCTTCATGAACATCCATAATATATAAGCAATATCCATGAGTATCTGTTTCATACTCTAGTGGTATATATAGCATATGAAACCAAGCACCAAGGCTTTCAGGATATGCATAGGAATGCAATAATTCTTTTTTTATTGCTGAATTATAACAGAATTGCTCGAAGTTAATATTCTTTTCAATATATTCTGTATAAATACTATTCGGAATAAATTCCTTTAATACAACAGGGCTACCCTCCTGTCTTACCACAAAGGAATTCTTATATTTTTGGTTTCCCTCAACCAAACGAATTTCTCCGTAGCTATTTCCTTTCTTTTCAACAGAAACAACACATGCCATATTGTTGATATTATCACATAATTCTTTAAAATGCATAAAATCATCACTTTCTATGGTACCTATTTATTCTATTTTACCATAGGTAAAAAAGTAATGAAATAATCTTGATATCATAATAGTAATAATAACATTTTAAAAATGCATTATTAACAGGTATATTTTCTCTTAACACAATTGGAGCACATATTACAATTTCCCTTATGTGGTATCCCAAAATATTCAGATACTGCCTTATGAATACAGGTAGGTCCAATACATAATTTAACCATAGAATCTAATTTTTGATATCGATCCTTTTTAATTTGTTTAATCTCCTTGCTACTCTTTTCTACATTATCAATATGGTCTATAAAATATTCTATAGTTTCTACATCCTTTAAATTGAATAAAACTATACTTTCTGCATATTTACCATCTCTTGAGCAACGACCAGATTGCTGGCTAAAATCTTCAATGGAGGAGGGGAGGTCATATTCTATGACATACCTTATATCTGGTATATCTATTCCCATACCAAAGGCATTGGTGGATACAATAATATCAATTTCATGATTCGTATACATATTTTGTGTCCTTTTCTTATCTATAGCTTCCATCTCTCCATGATAATATCCTACCTTAAAGCCCTTTTCCTTTAGGAATTCATATACATGCAACACATTCTTTATCGTCAAGCAATAAACGATACCATGAAGATTTAAATGTGATTTAATATAAAAATATAAATCTCTATCCTTGTCATGCGTCTTTTGTATTTTATAGAATATATTCCCTCTATCACAATCTCCAACAACTAAAATAGGATTCTTTAATTCAAGTAATACCTTTATTTTATCCACTGTTGTTTTTGTTGCTGTTGCAGTTAAGGCCATCATTTTAGGCCTTTTTTTAAGCTTATGAATAAAGGAAGGAATGTGTCCTAATGCTTTTCTAAAATCCTCACTCCAAAGGAGTGTATGAGCTTCATCTGCAACAATCATAGATATATCTATATTTATGATTTCATCTAAGAATCTTTTTGTTTCTAGCCTTTCTGCTGAAACATATAATATTTTAATATCTCCTCTTCTAAGCTTTCTATAGACATTATCTACTTCCTCTTTATCTAATAAGGAATTAATATATGCTGCGGGAATCATCTTATCCTTTAGATTCCTTACCTGATCTTGCATTAATGCAATTAAGGGGGTAATTACTATCGTTATTCCATCGAATAATAATGCAGGGATCTGGAATGTGACAGATTTACCATAGCCTGTTGGAAGTAATCCTATAATATCATTATTGTTTAATACAGCATCGATAATCGTTGCCTGCTCCTTCTTTAATTTACTATATCCATAGTATTTTTTTAATATATCTAATTTATCCATAAGCATATAATACCACATAGATAATATGAAAGCATTAAGCAAAAATTGAGAAAAAAAAGAATGCGATACGCATTCTTATTTCAAGCTATTTAACCAATTTATAATAGCACCTTTAGGTAGGAAGCCAACCTTCTTACCTAATATTTTTCCATTTTTAAATACCATAAGGGTTGGAATATTTTGAATACCAAAGGCTAAAGCTATAGCCTCTTCTTCATCAACATTCACCTTTCCAAAAGTTGCAATCCCCTCATTTTCGATTTCCTCTAAAATGGGAGTAAGCATTCTACAAGGAGCGCACCATGGTGCCCAAAAATCTACAACAGAAAGTGAATCCTTTGTAATGAATTCTTTAAAATTATCACCTGTTAAAACCATATTATTCCCCTTTATGATCATATTCTCTATGGACGATATCTAATTCCTTTAAATCTAAATCATCTATAAAGTTTTCACCCTTCATAGTATCTGGTTCATGGGTAACAACAATAGATTCATCGTTTATTGCCTCACTTGCTAAGAATAGCATAATGGCGGCACAATTTGATAAATTTAGACTTCTAATTTTATCTGTTGTAGGAATTCTATAGCAATCCTTTAAATTGTCCTTTAGGATATCATAAGCAATACCTGTAGATTCTGCACCAAAAACTAAATAGATATCCGAATCCTTTGCATCCTCTTTAAAATTTATTGTGGATGGAGATTTATGACCATAGCGAGTTAAATAATAAAATTTACCCTTATTTTTACTTTTAAAATCATCCCAATCATCATATGCCTCATATTCCAAATAATCAAAATAATCTAAGGCAGCTCTTCTCATTCTTGCCTCATCAAGCTTAAAGCCTAGTGGACGAATCAAGTGAAGCTTTGCATGAAAGCCAACACAGCTTCTCATAATATTACCTGTATTTTGTGGAATTTCTGGATGATATAATACAACATTAATCTTCATATTTTAAAAACTCCTTAATTGCATAGGCTATTCCATCCTCTAAAGGATTTTTTGTAACAAAGGAAGCTACCTTTTGTACTTCCATTGGTGCAGTAGGTACTACAATAGATATATCAGCTTCCTTAAGCATTTCTAAATCATTATAATTATCGCCAAATGCGATAATTCTTGCATCCTTATAGATTTTTCTTAAATCTAATACTGCACTCCCTTTAGATATTCCATGGGCAATGACATCAAAGCCTAGGGGTGCAACACGCACAAAATCGATTTCAGGAAATAATTCCTTAGGGAATGTATCTGCTTGATAGCTATATACACCTAAGGAATACATATCCTCCTTTAATATATCCTTTGGATATAGGGTAGCCTCTGGCACCTTAAAATAATCGGAAAATTCCTTATAGATTTTATCACAATCGATTCTTGCATAATATTTCTCATTTAATAGGGCTGTTTTAAATCCCATATCAAATAATCTTTTTATAGCATCCTTAGATATAGGATGCTTAGCAATTACCTTATCCTTTACAACAATATAGCCACCATTATTCATGATGGCTCCATCTGTTTCTATAATTTCTTCAATAGGTCTCATTTGGAATTTACATCTACCTGTAGCAAGTAATACCAAATCACCCTTATTTCTAATTCTTTTTATAATTTCCTTTGCGGATTCTGGTATGATACCATTTATCGATAATGTACCATCAATGTCAAATAAAAATATATTATTCACATTGCTCACCGGTTAAGGTATATTCATCACAATCCATAATTTTAACCTTAACCCTTTGTCCAAGCGAAAGCTCATAATGTGCTGCAACAAAGATTGCACCATCTACCTCATCAGGGGCATATTGATAGCTTCTTGCAACATACATAAAGGATTCCTCATCATATCCAATAATAAAGGCATCCTCTATAACCTTACCAATCATTGCCTTATTCTTTTCTAAAGCAATCTTAGATTGAGCCTCCATTACTCTTTCATAACGCTTTTGTTTTACATCAAAAGGAATAACATTTGGATATTTTTCTGCAGCTGTTCCTTCCTCTAAGGAGAAGGTAAATGCACCAAGACGATCAAATTTAACCTCATTCATAAATTCGATTAAATGATCAATATCCTCTTCCTCCTCGTAAGGGAATCCAACAATTAAGGTAGTACGAAGAATAGCATTTGGAATTTCTGTTTTAATCTTTTTAAATAGATTTAATAAATAATCCTTCATACCTCTTCTTACCATCTTCTTTAAAATATGGTCCTCAGAATGCTGAATTGGAATATCAAAATAAGGCATAACCTTGTTATGTGTTTTAATAAATTCAATGAGCTCATCGGTTACAATATCTGGATATAAATATAATAAACGAATCTTAAAATCACCATCAATTTTGCATAATTCCTCTAAAAGAGGTACAATCATTAGCTTCTTATCATATAAATCATAGCCATATTTGGTTGTATCCTGAGAGATTAAATTAATCTCATATACACCACTTGCTACTTCATTTTTTACTTCCTCTATAATCGATTCCATAGGCCTACTTCTTAGGGTACCACGAATTAAAGGAATTGCACAAAAGGCACAATGGTTTTGGCAGCCCTCTGAGATTTTAATATATCTCATATAGCTTGGAGTGGAATATATACGATTTAATGGAGAATATTCTCCTTGAATCTTATAATCACCCTTCATTACACCTTCAATAATCTTTGCAATATTTCTATATTCATCTATGGTTATAAAGCGATCTACTTCTGGTAGAAGCTTGATGATTTCATCCTTGTATCTTTGAGGTAGGCATCCAAGTACAACAAGCTTAGCTCCATTCTTTTTATAATCTGCCATTTGAAGAATCGTATCAATAGCTTCCTTTCTTGCAGGCTCTATAAAGGCACAGGTATTAATCAATATTAAATTTGCATCTATAGGAGATTCTACTAAGGTTATAGAATCCTTCATTGCTCCTAAAATCATTTCTGAGTCTACCTGGTTTTTAGCACAGCCAAGGCTCACCATATATACATTCATAAATTTACCTCATTACATAGCAATAACTAAAGTTGTGCATAAAATAAGTACAACAAAAGCAAATAAAATGCTCATAATACTATTCTTTCTTTGGAAAAGCATTCCAAAGATAATTCCTAAAAGTAATCCTAAGGATAATACGATTACAGAATCTATTTGTCCAACCTTATTGCTGAAGCTTCCTAGGAATGGAATAAATATAGATAATACTGCAACAATAACTAAGGATATAAAAGCAATTAATACACCTAAAGAAATTTGAATAAAGAAAGCAGGGAAATTGAAGGATTTAAAGGATTGCTTCTTTAAAGCTTCCTTTTCCTGCTGGTATAATATTTTTTCCTCAGGATAGAAATCCTTTGGATTAATATTATTTACTAAAGTATCATATTTCTTTAAAGCATATTGGCTCTTCTTATTCGAAAGCATAGACAAGCCTGCAGCAAGGATAAGTATAACAACTACACCTAAGGCAATATATAGGCTATAGGAATTTAATATAATACCAAAATTATTTGCTAAAGTAGCCATCTTACCACTACCATTAGATAGGAATTTAAATACGAAAACCATAAGAAGCATTGGAATTACCATAATTAATCCCATGATAATAGAAACATTCGCAAAGCCATATTGACCAAGTAAATTCTTTCTTTGCTTCTTAATATCATATTCCTTTTTCTTATCCTCTGGTAATATTAAATCTGGTGCATCATTCGATACATCATCTAAGGTATCTTGGTTTCTTACCTCTTCAATGACCTCACCAGTTAAAGGATTAACCTTTTGTTCAATTCCCTCATGTGGGGTATAAAGCTTAACAACCTTTCCTTGCATATAATCCTGACAAATATAGGTTCTAGCATAAGGCTTATTTAAATCATATTTTTCTCTATCGTATTTCTTTTTTACAGAGATTAAATCATTCTTATATGCAGAGATGAAATATAAATAATTTTCATATAATCTTTTCGCTATTCCAATATAATTATCAAAGGATATAGATGAAATCTTTCTTGCAGCAATTTGATCCTTATAGCCATCATATTCCTTTTTGATTTCAACAAATCTCTTATATATTCTTAAAGCCTTTGGCTTATAATCATATTTATCAAAATTATCTACCATCCAAAAGAAGAATGAGCCATCTACGATTCTTCTTAAATAATCCTCTTCCGTTTCCTTTGTCTTATTTAAAAGTTTTAAAGAAACAAAGGTTGGGTTTTCATCATTTACAGCATCAATAACGTCTGTGAATCCTGCCTTATGAGCTAAGGAAATTAAGAACGCTTCACTTCTTGCAAGATTCGAAAATCTTCTAAAGCATTCCTCACCATTAATGGCAATACTTCTAACCTTACCATCTAAGGATTCCTTAGTTTCATAGCCATAGTAGGCTACTAAATATTTATAAGTGAATGGATTTCTAAAATTCCTTTCAATTGCACGAGAATGCTGGCATAGCTTTGGGTCAGCACCGGATGCACGGAAGGTTTTGGTAATACCTCCATCCTCTAGGAAGGCAAATAAAATATTATTTGCTGGATCCGGGTTTTCTCTTAATGCCTGTAAATAGGTTAATAAATCCATTTTTACACCAGCAATAATAATTTCCTTATGATCCGTCATTTCAAAGATCATAAAGGTTAATGCGTTACTTTTATATTTTGTTTCTGCTAAAATGTTGATATATTTCTTAACTTTTCCTTTATCACTAATTCTACTTTTAATAAATTTAATTAGTTCCTTTGTATTGGCATAGATATCATCCATACCTAAATCAAAATTATCAATATATGCTTTAGCTAAGCTACTTAAATCCGAATAGCTTTCTTGGTTAAAAACATATGATATCATAATTCCCCCTATTATAGATCATCTGTATCTAATAATATAGTTACAGGTCCATCATTCAAAAGTTCAATTTTCATGTCCGCTCCAAAGATACCAACCTCCACATGGAAATCCATATCTCTAAGCATTTTTACGAATAAATCATAATATTCACTCGCTTTGTTAAATTCCATAGCATCTGTAAATCCAGGACGGTTTCCATGCTTACAATCTGCATAAAGTGTAAACTGGCTTATCGCAAGAATTGTACCAGAAACATCCTTAAGTGATTTATTCATTTTTCCATTTTCGTCTTCAAATATTCTTAAGCCTGAAACCTTTTTCGCACATTTTTCAAGCTCTGCTAGAGTATCTGTTGTTTTAAAGCCAATAAGCAGCATAAAGCCCTTATCCGATTTACCAGTAACTACTCCATCAATCGTGCAGGAAGAATATTTCACTCTTTGAACTACTACTCTCATTAATGGTTATCTCTTTCAATGTTATAAATATATTTAATCTTCTTAAGGTTAACAATCATTTTCTCTAGTGATAATAAATTATCTGTCATAACCTTAAGCTTAACTACGGCCTCTAAATTCGAATTTTGGTTTGCGTTAATGGCTAAAATGGACATACCGGATGCAGATACGGTATTCATAATTTCTACAAGTAGATTCATATTCGCTGTCGCTTCAATCTTTATAGAAACAGGATATTTTCTATCAATATTTGTAGCCCAAGCTAAAGGAATTAATCTTTCCTTTTGGAAGCTATTAATATTTTTACAGCATAAATTATGAACAACTATTCCGTTACCCTTAGTAACATAGCCTAAAATTTCATCTCCTGGGATTGGGTTACAGCAAGAACCAAGCTTTAGCTGAGGGTTCGTTAGACCTTCAACGACAACACCAGTTTCACTATTGGTTGTTAAAATTCTTTGGCTACGCTCAATCTGACGGCTTAATGCTTCTTCCGTTAGCCTTGATGGATCATTAGCCCCTAAATATTTTGATACGACGGTCTTTGCAGATAAATTATTCTTAGCAACCTCTAAATACATATCGTCTAGGGAGCTAATATTATTCTTTTGGAATTTAAGTGCAAATTCATTATCTAAATCGTAATTTGTAATTCTTTGGTTTCTAAATTCCTCATCGACCATTTGCTTACCCTGTCCAAGCAAAATATCATGATTTTGCTTGTTCAAGAAGCTCTTAATCTTATGTCTTGCGTGTGTTGT
>JAFPSY010000057.1:0-5152 GCA_017413585.1 Acholeplasmatales bacterium | reverse complement strand
TTAATTTAAGAGAAAAATCAACCATACAGTCTGGTGAAATTAAAGCACAGGAGGCTAGAGTTACACTAGATAATGAATCCAAGATGCTCTTTATATCTAAGGATATTCAAAATTCCTTTTTCACTTTAAATGGAGATAGTACTATTAGTGTAAGTGGTAATTCAAATGCACTGGATTTAGTTATGTCTGATGGCAAATACAATGGAAGAAATAATGAAATTGATCATGTCGTCATCAATATTGGCTATGGTAAGTCTGAGGTATTAGTTCATGCAATATCCTCAATTCATGTAAATTCTGCACTGGGAGATTGTAAAGTTATTTATTATGGTGGTAATCCTATGGTTACCAAAAATGATATTAGTGGTAATGTAGTTATTGAAAATGGAGAAATATAGTTTTCATTGGGAAGTGATATTATGGCAAATATATTAGATTATGTACACTGGAGAGGTGATTTATCCTTCCTTCAGGATCAATTTAATATTTTAGACAATTTAATATTTGCAAAGCTTGCCTATATCGATTTTAAGGATGCTGTACCAGATTATCCATCACAGAAGAAGATTCTTGCTAAAAATGCGATGAATAAGGTCTTTGAGACACATGATAAGAAGAAAATGGTATTAGGCTTAATTGTACCAAAAAGAATTGTTGACCTTATGGATTTAGTAAAGGATACCAAAAGATTTGGTAGAATTTATATGTCTAATTATGTCAACATTATTGAAAAGGAATCCAAGACTCAGTTTTCTGCAGTCGTATTCCATTTAGATGAGGATACCATTTATATTGCCTTTAGAGGTACAGATGATACCTTGATTGGTTGGCAGGAAAACATAGATATGCTTTATACATCTCCTGTGAAAAGTCAGGTTCTTGCAGTAAAATATTTGGAAGATATTGCTGATTTATACCCAAATGCGAATATTTACCTAGGTGGACATTCTAAGGGTGGTAATTTGGCAAATTATGCCTCTATTTATGCGAGAAGTGATGTTCAAGATAGAATCATAAGATGCTTTACAAATGATGGACAGGGCATGGATAAGAATTATATTGATTTAGAGAAATATGAGCGTATTAAAGGAAGAATTATAAGAATTATTCCAGAGCTTGATGTCGTAGGTATGATCTTTGATTGCTTCGCAGGAAGAACAATCATTGTAAAATCCGATGCGAAGGGAGTTTACCAGCATGATGGATTCTCTTGGCAAATTCGAGTTACTGATTTTGAGCTTGCAAAGGAGCTTCACCCTAAGGCAAGAAAAATGGATAAGGCATTAACTAAGCTAATAAAGGAAGTGCCTGTAGAGGATAAGAGAGTATTCGGTAAAAATGTATATGATTTTATTCTTGCAAGCCAATTAGATACCCTATTGGATTGTAAAAAGGAATCGATAAAGCTATTAAAATATTTAAATAAATTTAGTGGAAGAAGTAAGCAATTATTCTTACAGCTAGTAAGTGAATTTATGTTCTTCTAAAAAAATGGGCCAACAATGTTGACCCATTTTCTTATATACCTAAAATTTCTTCAATTTCTTTTACTGAGGAATCATAATCCTTATTCGTTACCGATACAACATAATCACAAATCTCTTCATTTCTCTTTTCATCTTCGATAGAAATTAATCGATTTACCTTATCCTCGTGGGAGCATTTCTTATTTAAAATAGAAGAAATAAGCTCCTTTCTATCCTTTTTGATATAGATTGTAATTACATTATCATATCTTGATTTTAATGCCATGGCACCACAAATATCCATTGTTGCAAGTACAGATTTTTTGTTGTTTAAAATCTTATCGACATCTTCCTTTTTAGAGCCATAGCCGTGGCCTGCATACATAGTAGATTCAAAGAATACCTTCTCATCCATCATACGGAAGAATTCATCCTTAGATACGTAGTTATACCAATCATTTTCATACACTGCAGTAGGATCTGCAGTAGTATAGGTTTTAAGCTTTTCTAGTACAGGCTTTTCATCTAATAGCATTTTAGCAATTTTACTCTTACCGGATCCAGATGGTCCAACAAGAATAACAATACCTGGCTGGATTAGCTTATCCACATTGAATAGGTAGCTTTTAGAAATAACCTCTACGAGCTTTAAAAATTCATCATAGCTATTTACCGCAAGCATACCAGTTGCGTTCATATTCCATGGCTTACGCATAAGAATTGGATATGCAGCACTAGAATTAAAAATGTTATGCATACCATCATCAAATAGGATATCTACATTGATTTTATCCTTTCTTGAGCCCATATAAATGTTCTCCTTAGGAATTTCTGGGAATTCCTCCATAATTCTTTGTGCACGAATTCCCATGAATTCAGGATAAATAGAAGTAGATATAAATACCTCAGTCATTTTTGTAAGCTTTCTTACAAATTCCTTAGCTCCTTCAATGACAGGCTGTGTTCTAAAAAATTCAGGGTCATTGAAGAATTCAAAAATGACATCGGCACGCGTACCAAGCTTTCCCCAGTGGTCGACTTCATAAATCGTTAGTGGTGGGTCGAATTTGTATTTCTCGTTCGCAAGCTTTATGGCATATGGAATACATTCCATTAATAAATCGTCAACATCAAGTGCAGTTGACATACGAAATCTTTTACTCATTTTACTCTCCTTTCGTTTGGGTTTGTATTTTAGTATACCATTTTTTAAAAGAAAATAAAGAAAAAGATTCTATTTTTTTGGATTTAGAACAAAAAGTTAAGATTTTTAAAAAATAATACAAAGTATTATGTAAAAGTAAAGAAAACTTTGGTATAATTAAATTTAGATTAAGCATAAAAGTGGAAACGCTTTATTTTAGGAGGAAACTTATGAAAAATTTTTATGTTTTTACAGATTCAACATCTGATGTTGAGAAGAGCTATCGTGAAGAATTAGATTTTGGATATCTAAAGATGGCATTTCGAATTGATGAAAAGGATTATGATGCAGATCTTGAGTGGGGAGCACTTCCTGCAAAGGATTTCTATAATATATTAAGACAGGGAAATCGTGCAACAACAAATCAGATTTTAACAACTGAGGTTGAAAAGAAATTTGATGAAGCATTTGCTAAAGGCTTAGATGTATTCTATTTAGCATGCTCATCTAAATTATCTACATCCGTAAATTATGCTAAAGTTATCGGTGAGGAAATCGTTGCAAAATACCCTGGTAGAAAGTTCGTTTGTTACGACTCTTTAAGAAGCAACTATGCTGAGGGTATGATGGCTATGGATGCAGCTCGTATGGCAAATGAGGGTAAGACGATTGATGATGTAGTTAAATATTTTGATGAATATAAATTAAATTATCAGACCTTCGCAACAGTAGGATCCTTAAACTGGCTAAAGATGGCAGGTAGAGTTAAGGCTTCTGCAGCATTCTTTGGTAATCTATTTGGTGTTAAGCCAATTATTTGTGGTGATACTAAGGGTAATAACTATGGATTTAAGAAGGTTAAGGGTAGAAAGACTAGCCTTGATGAGTTAGTAGCTATTACTGTTGAAAGATTAGAAAATAAGGAAAATGCAGTTGTATATGTTGAAAATGCAGATTGTCAACAGGATGCTGAATATGTAGCTAAGGAAATTAAGGCTAAGACAAATTGTAAGGAAGTACATGTTTCTACATTAGGACCTATCATTGGTGCTTCCTGTGGACCTGATACAATTACTGTAAACTTCTACGGCAAGAAGATGGATATCACTGGTGAGGAGTAATCACCATGATATTGAATAAGGTCGATGGACAGGACTATGTTTCTTTAGTTGTTGCAGGTGCTAGAAGCCTTGCAAACGATGTAGATAGAATTAATGCATTAAATGTATTCCCTGTACCTGATGGAGATACAGGTACAAACATGAAGATGACCATTGAAGGTGGTGCATCCTCTGGCTTAGGCATGAAAGAAACAAATCTTGGAATTATTTCTAAGAATATGGCCCGTTCCATGGTTTTATCTGCTCGAGGTAATTCTGGTGTAATTACATCACAATTCTTTAAAGGTCTATCTATAGGCTTTGAGGGAAAGGAATCTGTCGATGTAAAGGGCTTTGCCGAGGCCATGCTAGAAGGAACTAAAAAATCCTATAGTGTAGTTCAAATTCCTACAGAGGGCACAATTTTAACGGTAATGAGAGAGGCTGGAGAGGCTGCATATAAGGCTTTAACCGATTCTATGACATTACCTGAATATTTAAAAATATATTTAGAGGCTGCAAAGGTATCTTTAGAGCATACACCTGAGCTTTTAGCTGTATTAAAGGAAGCAGGAGTTATTGATTCTGGTGGAGCTGGCTTTTGCTTAATCATTGAAGGAATGCTTAAGGCATCCTTAGGTGAAGAGGTTTTAGCTTCTAAGGATTCTACTATAAATGTTGTTGATCATTCTGGCTTCAATGCGGATAGTGAGCTTACCTGGGGTTACTGTACAGAATTTATTTTACAGCTTCAAAATTCTAAGGTAGATATTCCTAATTTTGATTTAAAGATTATTCAAGATTATCTAGAAACTATAGGTAATTCTATCGTTTCCTTTAAGGATGAGGATTTAGTTAAGGTACACGTTCATACCTTTGACCCAGGCTTAGTATTAACTGAGATGAGAAAATATGGTGAATTCATCACCATTAAGATTGAAAATATGAACGTTCAGCATACGGAAAATAATGAAATCATTGCCTCAAGCCAAGAGGTAGAGGAAAAGCCTTTAGAGCATAAGAAGTATGCAAGCGTTGCGGTAGCGAATGGTGAGGGCTTAGTTCGTTCCTTTAAGGAAATGGGTGTAGATGAGGTAGTTACTGGTGGACAAACGATGAATACCTCAACTGAGGATTTCTTGAATGCATTTCATAAAATAGATGCAGAATATATCTTAGTTTTCCCAAATAATGGAAATATCGTTATGGCAGCAAAGCAGGCTGCAGAAAACTATGATAAGGCTAAGGTATATGTCGTTCCTACAAAGACGATTGCTGAAGGCTATTCTGCAGTATCTATGCTAAATTATGAAATTGATGATATCGATGAAATTGTAAAGACGGAAATAGAAGTAATCAAAAATGTTTCTACACTTGAGGTTACCTATTCGATTCGTGATACAGCAATGAATGGCATTAAGATTAAAAAGGGTGACTATATC
>JAFPSY010000056.1:0-2809 GCA_017413585.1 Acholeplasmatales bacterium | reverse complement strand
ATGAATTCTAGACATTGCTCAAGTGCCATAACAATAGGTCTCTTTAATACAACCGTTGTATCCTTATTTGAAGAACGTGTATTCGTTTGCTGCTTTGCCTTAACGACATTAACAGCTAAGTCTAAATCCTTATTGGCAACACCAACAATCATACCCTCATAAATTTCCTCACCTGGAGAAATGAACATAGAGCCTCTATCCTCTAGTGCGCCAATGGAATATGCAGTAGATTGACCCTGTGCCATAGAAACTAATACACCAACACTACGCTCAGCAACACTTACTGCCTCCATAGGTCTATATTCACTGAAGGAATGGTTGATAATACCATAGCCCTTAGTTAATGTCATAAAATCGGTATTAAATCCAATTAATCCTCTAGATGGAATATTATAAATAAGTCTAGTTTGTGTTTCTGTATTGGTCATTGTTTCCATAATACCATGACGGTTACCCATCATTTCAATAATGGATCCAGCAGTATCGGATGGAGTATCGATAACACAATATTCGTATGGCTCACATACGACACCATCAATTTCCTTCATGATTACTCTTGGACGAGAAACCTGGAATTCATAGCCTTCTCTTCTCATAGTTTCAATTAAGATACCTAGATGTAATTCACCTCTACCAGAAACAATCCATTCCTCAGAATTACCAATTCTTTCAACTCTTAAGGATACATCCTTTTGAACCTCACGGAATAATCTATCCTCAATCTTAGATGCGGTAACCATCTTACCATCCTTACCACAGAATGGAGATGTATTTGTACCAAAGGTCATCTGTACGGTTGGCTCTGAAATATGAATTGGCTCTAAGGCCTCTTCCTTACCTGCTGTACAAATCGTTTCACCAACAGATACATCAGGAAGTCCAGAGAATGCGACAATATCTCCTGCCTCACCCTCTTCAATTTCAATACGATCAAGTCCTAAATAGGAATATAGCTTTTGTACTCTAAATTGCTTAATAGATCCATCAAGTCTACAGCAGGATACTACCTCACCAGACTTAATTGTACCACGTACGATTCTACCAATACCAATTCTTCCTGTGTAATCTGTATAATCAAGTAATGCAGGCTGTAATTGAAGTGGTGCAGTACAATCCATAGATGGTGCTGGAATATATTTTAAAATCATATCAAGTAATGGTCCCATAGATGGAGATTGTGTCGATGGATCTGGATCTAAGGATGATGTATTATTAACAGCACTAGCATAGCATACTGGGAAATCAAGCTCATCCTCATCGCATCCTAAATCAATAAATAATTCCAATACCTCATCGACAACCTCTAATGGTCTTGCGGATGGCTTATCTACCTTATTGATTACAACAATTGGCTTTAAATGTGCTTCAAATGCCTTCTTTAATACGAATCTAGTTTGAGGCATTGTACCTTCATATGCATCAACAATTAATACAACTCCATCAACCATCTTCATGATTCTTTCAACCTCACCAGAGAAGTCTGCATGGCCTGGGGTATCTAAAATATTAATCTTTGTATCCTTCCATTTAATGGCAGTAGTCTTAGAAAGAATGGTAATACCTCTTTCTCTTTCTAGTGCGTTATTATCCATTACGCACTCCTCTACCTGCTGGTTTTCTCTAAATGTATGTGAGCTTTGTAAAAGCTTATCAACCATTGTTGTTTTACCATGGTCAACGTGAGCTATAATTGCAACGTTTCTGATTTCCATAATTTTCACCCTTTTTTAAATAAAATTTAAACCTGTTTAATTATATATTAAATGAGTGTTGATTTCCACAATTTTTTTACTTTGTAAACCGATTTCTTGACTATTATTTTTATATATGACTTAAAAAGTAATTACTTTTGAATTTTATTCGATAAATATTTAATAAATTGCTCTGCACATCTACCAGATAATGTACCATTTCTCATTTGGAAGGCAAAGGCCTCCCTCACTAATACATTCTCATCCATTTGAATGTTATGATCCTCTGCCATTTTCTTAACCATAGATTTAAATTCCTCTGGAGATAAAGAGCTATAAAAGATTTGAAGGCCAAAACGATAGGATAAGGACAATTTTTCTGCTTGCGTTTCATTTCTATGTAAATCATCAAAGACATCTCCATTATCCTTTATAGTTTCTTTAATTAAATGTCTTCTATTCGATGTTGCATAAATGACGACATTTTCAGGCTTAGGCTCAATACCACCTTCTATGATACTCTTTAAATATTTATATTCAATTTCATCCTCCTCAAAGGATAAATCATCCATATAAATGATATAGTGATATGGTCTTGATTTTAGCTTATTAATAATCTTAGATATTTCTGCCATTTGATGCTTATATACCTCTATAATTCTTAAGCCCTTATCAAAATATTCATTAATTAAAGCCTTAATCGAACTAGATTTACCAGTGCCTGCATCACCATATAATAATACATTATTATAAGGCTTACCTAAAATAAAGTTTTCTGTATTCTCGCACAATAGCTTTTTTTGGTAATCTAAACCAATTAAATCCTTGAATGAAAGATTTAAGACATTCTTAATTGGCTTTAATATGCCATCCGCTACACGGAAGGCTTTATATATAGCCATATCCGATAGACCCTTTTCCTTATAAAAGCCTTCAATGACATTGACAAAATTTAAATAATTATTGAGGTGCTCAATCCTATTATATAAATCATCCAATAGAGTTGCTAAATAGGTACCCTCACCTCTTTTAAAGGTGAAATATTTTGTTTCCTTTAGGAATTCAAATTCTTTATTATATAATTCAAAATATTCCTGATAATCCATCAAGATAATATT